>CANDHX010000085.1 GCA_947384645.1 uncultured Mycoplasmatota bacterium
CGATCTCATCTATTGCTGAGCCCAATTGAATGCCTTCGACAAAGGAGATTAATTTATTTTTATCATCGAATTTTATGGCATCTACGATATCTGCCCTAGATTCATTATAAGCTGGACTCACGGATACTCCCATTTTTTCTAAAACATAACTTGCTAAAATAGCTAATTTTAAACTGGCTCCCACTGCGCTAGGTGCCATATAGATCCCTCTTAAAAATTCTACATTGACTCCGAGAGTTGGACCTACATCTAATCCCTCTCCAGGCAAAGTTAACCTCTCGCCCGCTAACTTAACTAATTCTTTCTTGCCAGCAATATAAGCCCCATTAGGTGCAATACCTCCGCCTAAGTTTTTGATTAAAGAACCGACTATAATATCGGCACCGACTTCTAGTGGGCTCAACTTTTCCACAAACTCACAATAACAATTGTCGACCATGATAATGATATCTTTCGATACTTCTCTTATTTTTTTTATAATTCTTTCTAACTTATCGATTGTAAGACTAGCTCTAGTGGAATATCCTCTCGACCTTTGAATATGAATGAGCTTATACTTTTTATTCCTAATTTTTTCTAATATTTCGTCATCGTCGAAGTCGTCGTTTTTTAAATCCACTTTTTCATATTCTATATTATATGATTTTAACGAACTATCATTGTCGCTTATGCCTATTACTTCTTTTAAAGTATCATATGGCTCTCCCGTAATACATAAAAAAGTATCTCCCGGTCTTAAAAAGGCAAAGAAAGCCACAGTCAATGCATGAGAACCTGAGACGAACTGATTTCTAACAAGCGCACTTTTTGCTCCCAAAACTTCTCGAAACACGCCTTCTATAGCATCTCTACCGGCATCGTTATAACCATACCCAGTAGTACTTGCAAAATGTGTTTCACTCACGTTATTGTTGTGGAAAGCTTCTAATACTTTTTTACTGTTATGCATTACGAGTTCATCGACCCTCTTAAATTCTTCGACCAAGGCCTTCTCTGCTTCTTCTATTCTTTTTTCTATATCCATTATTTTCTTCCTCCGTCTACGATTAATACACTTCCATTGATATAGCTTGCCTCATCACTTGCTAAAAAATAGACGACATTAGCTATTTCTTCACATTCGCTAAATCTTCCTAGAAGTATTTTTTCCATTTCAACCTTTTTAAATTTTTCTTCCATATCTATTGTATTACTAGTATTAATCCAACCAGGAGCAATTGCATTTACTCTGACTGTTGGTGCAAACTCCTTAGCTAAATTCTTAGTGATATTGATTAGAGCTGCTTTAGATGCATCATAGTCGACGCTCTCTTGGTACATAGTATCTATTCCATTTGTCGATGACACATTGACTATGACTCCCCTATTTTTAATTAGAGTATCCTTAAGATGCTTAGCTAAAAGAAAGGGTGCAATTGCATTTATTTTATAAGTTTTTATAAAATCACAGCTGCTTTTTTTAAACATCTCATCGTCATCGTTATAACTGGCATTATTGATTAAGACATCTACATCTTTTAAAGAGCTAGCGAACTTTATAATTTCATCTTCATTTTCCAAGTCGACTTTGAATATCTCTATAAAAGTATCCGTTTTGTTTTCCAACTCACTTTTTAATTCTATAACAGGAGCTCGATTTGTATTATACAACAAAATCAAATCGTATCCTTTTTGTGCAAACTTACGTGCTATAGAAAGTCCCAAAGAAGAAGAAGCTCCAGTAATCAAAACTTTTTTCTTCATTTATACATCACATCCAAATCTACTGCTGAAGGTATACCAGGAACACTTCCAGAAGCACTAAATTGCCACATTTGATAGGATTTAGAATAATCGGCTTTCGAGGTATAGTGAGCAACCCATACATTTCTATCCTTGACTTCTAAAAGCTTATTAAATTTGCTGACACTTCCATAAATCATTCCTGTATATCCTGCTTTTTCAACTGTATCTATAAAAGTTTGAGCATTTTTATTTAGTCTATACAAACTCATCTTGTATTTGTTATAATTGTTCCAATCTTCAAAATCGAAAGCGATAGGTAGCTCGACTTTATATCCTTTTATATTTTCTAATAACCATTCTGCTTCTTCTTTTGCCTCTTCTTCATTTCTAGCATATGAATAAAAGTAGGCACCAACAGGAATTCCCACATCGTTAAAGCCTTTCATATTTTGATGAAACTTGGAATCCAAAAAGAAATCTTTATCGAACCCCCATTTAGAACCGACTCTAACCATTGCAAACTCTACTCCAGCTTCCTTGACTTTTGCAAAATCGATGTCTCCTTGCCAAGATGAAACATCTACTCCTATTAAAGTCTTGTCATTTTTAAATTTTTCGATAGCACTCGATAACTGAAAGTATCCGCCTCCACTACTAGATGAACCACTAGAACTAGATGGCTTAGTTACATTTAACACAAAGGGAATATTAGTTTCGTTGCCACTCAAGTCTTTTGCATAAAAATTTAAGTTATACTTTCCTACTGTTTTTGTATCATAAACTCCTTGGACTTCACAAAAAGGTTCGTCATCGTAATTATCGGCACATAAAATCTTTTCTTCTAAAGTACTGTTAAAATTAGTCGTTACAGAATAACTCGTCCCAAGCATGACATAAGGTGCTATATCGTCTATTACTTCTATTTCATAAGAATAAGGAATTTTTATGTTTTCATCATTTATATATTCGAATTCGACAGTTTTTTTACCCAATTTAGAGGAATCTATATCATAATCTTTTATAATATTACCATTTATATTATCTATAAAATCACTTACCTTCGCTTCCTCTCCAAATCTTAATATCTTATCCTCTTTTAACTCGACTATTATAGTAGCATTTTTAATTTTTTCTTCTTCTTTTTTTGTTTGATAATTTTTATATGCCAACACACTTAAAATACATATTATTAAAAGAAAAACTATTATGCTCAATATGATTATTTTTTTCTTCATTCCCAGACACTTCTCTTTCGTTAAATATTATATCAAGAATAAAAGAAAAAGTATAATTCATTAAAAAAATTTAGATTTAAAAGTTTTAAATCTAAATCATCTGATTTTATAAATTATTCTTATAACCTATATTAGTAGATAGCATAAAAGAGTTTACATAGTCGTTAAATTCTTTAGAACTAAGACCAGAAGGAACTTCTGGTATCATAGTAAGTTCTCGAATATCTTCTTTATCCGATCTATACGTTATGTTTGCTATGGCTTCTTCTAAAGAACTATACTCATGAATTCCCCTATCGGCTGAGTTTGCATGCTCAAAATGATACCATTTATCATTTTGTAAAAAAACGACAAAACAATGCATTCTAACTTCTTTATCAAAGTTTTCTTCAGTTTCATATCTTCTAAAGCAGAACATTTTATTTGGTAATCTAATTCTATCAAGAAAAAATTTTATCATATATGCCTACTCTATACAGGTTCCTATTCCCGTATCAATAATTTCATTAATAGTACCTGTTCTATAATTTTTTCTAAAATCCTTGAGATTTCCTATATGCATGATGCCTTTAATATCTAACCAACCATACACCGTAAAAAGATTCATATAATTCATAAGTTCTTGCGGAGTTTTAATATCATTAAAATTTTGCTTAATTTTTCTGACCTCAAACTTACTATTATAATAATCGAGAGTATCTTCGATTATATGACCTTCTAACTCTCTAATTTTATCTATATCTTTTAATATAGAAACAATATCTTTATCGCTTTCGACGAGATATCTTACCATTAAATACGACCAATCATAACCATTATAACTGTTTGATACACCATCCACAAATTTTCCATAAGTATCCCCTTGTTCTCTAAAAAATTCAATATTAGGAATTTTTTTAAATCTACCTATTATGAGACTCAAATACCATGCTTTGAATTTAACTTCATCATGATCTAAATCACTTTTTTCATGAGATAAGTACTGAGCTAACCCTTCATCTAGCCAAAGAATTCTATCATACTTACCACTCCAAATTTTTTCATAAAACATATGTACTAGTTCATGACGTAAATATTTCGGAAGTCTTAAAATACTTAATTTATCATATGAATAATTAATCATTCCATCAACAATTCATCTTTAATTTTATGTAAGTCATTATTACCATAAATTACAAAATCATCATTTTCTAAAATAGGCTCATCAGGTAAAAATTTATTGCTAAAAGACATAAATCGTTCCTCAAATCCTATTTCAATTATAACATAATATTAAAAATAAGAAAAGCCAACTAATAAATGAACTTAAACTTTATGAATAAAATAATAATATTTTTTTCATAAAAATAACAAAAAATACAGTCTTTAAAACTGTATTTTAAAATTCTATTTCAACTTTTCCCATTTCCAACTTCGCACTTCTTCGATGTCGACACCTAATTCTCCAATAGTTTTTTCATGTTGTTTTAACATATCCTTACAATATTTTTTTAATTTAGTCGCATCTTTATCATATTTTTTGACGTATTTTAAGACATCGAGTGCTAAATTGTATCTGTCGATTTTATTTTGAACCCTCATATCAAAAGGCGTTGTAATAGTACCCTCTTCATTATATCCGTGGACATGCATATTTTGATTATTCCGCTTATAAGTTAATTCGTGTATCAAAGAAGGATACCCATGGAAAGCAAAAATTATGTGTTTATTCTTTGTGAATAGAGAGTCGTAGTCTTTGTCTGTTAACCCATGAGGATGAATCTTATATGAAGTGAGTCTCATCAAATCTACGACATTTATAAATCTTATCTTCAATTTTGGCATGAACTCGTGTAACAAAGATACACAAGCGAGTCCCTCTAATGTAGGAGTATCTCCAGCAGCTGCAATTACTATATCAGGTTCCTTACCTTGGTCAGTCGAAGCCCAATCCCATACATCGATTCCTTTTGCACAATGTATTGAAGCTTCCTTAATCGATAACCATTGAGGCCTAGGATGCTTAGAAGCTACCACCACATTTACATAATTCTTCGTTCTAATAACGTGGTCGATAGTAGATAGTAAAGTATTGGCATCAGGAGGTAAATACATTCTTACGATACTGGGTTTTTTTGAAACTAAATGATTTAGTAATCCCGGGTCTTGATGTGTATACCCGTTGTGGTCTTGTTGCCAACAATGACTGGTCAAAAGAAGGTTCAAAGAAGAAATGCTCTTTCTCCAAGGTAACTCACTACAGACTTTAAGCCACTTGGCGTGCTGGCTAATCATCGAATCAACCACTCTTATAAACGCTTCATAACTGTCGAATATCCCATGCCTTCCGGTTAAAATATATCCTTCGAGCATTCCCTCACATACGTGTTCAGAAAGAATGGAATCGACTACTCTTCCTTCCCCCATCAAAAATTCATCATTCGATAAAGTCACTCCATTCCATTGCCTATTGGTAACTTCGAATAGAGGAGACATTCTATTAGAAAGAGTTTCATCTGGCGCAAATAGGCGAAAATTTTTATTATCCATATTCATCTTTACGACATCTCTTAAAAATGTTGCAGCAACCGTCATATCCTGAGCCTCTATATTGCCGTGTTTGACGTTTATTGCATAGTCTTTATAATTGGGAATATTTAATTCTTTTAAAAGCTCTCCTCCATTGGTTATGGGATTATTGAAAAGCCTTCTTTCCTCTGGTGGCAAAATGCTAGCAAAAATGCTTCGCAATTTCCCATTTTCGTCGAATAACTCATCGGGCTTATAACTTTTTAACCAAGCTTCTAACATATCTAAAGTTTTCCCGTCGACTTTATTTATCGTAACTGGAACTTGATGAGCTCTAAAGGTGCCTTCGATTTCTTTTTCTTCGATAATTTTTGGACCAGTCCACCCCTTTTTAGAAATGAATACTATCATCGGATAAATAGGTCTTTCTAAAGTCTTTTTTGCTTTTCTTTTAATAACTCTGATTTCTTTTATGACTTGGTCCATAGTAGAAGCCATTTTTTCATGAGCACTAGCAATATTAGTAACTTCGACAAAATATGGATTCCACCCACATCCTTTTAAGAAAGCTTTAAGCTCGGATCTTGGAATTCTAGAAAGAACAGTCGGATTTGATATTTTATATCCATTCAAATGTAGGATTGGCAAAACTACTCCATCGGTATGGGGATTTAAAATCTTATTTAAATGCCAAC
>CANDHX010000086.1 GCA_947384645.1 uncultured Mycoplasmatota bacterium
CTACACCTACAGTTACACTCTTTCCCTACACGACGCTCTTCCGATCTCGTGAAGCAGGAGTTAGAAGCAAAGTTGCAGTTTATTCGACAGATGAACGAGTAGATGCAATTGGAGCTTGTATTGGAGAAAAGGGTTCTCGCATTGGAAGTATCTTTAAAGAACTCAATGGAGAAAAAGTTGACTTAGTTCTATATAGTGAAAATACAGAAGAATTCATTAAAAATGCCTTGAGTCCAGCTAAAAATGTCTACGTATCTATAGATACAGAGTCCTCTGATAACGAAGCATTCGTAGTCGTCAGTGATGACGAATTATCGCTCGCTATAGGTAAAAAGGGAACGAATATAAAGCTTGCTAGCAAACTTACCAAATATCATTTGACAGTCAAATCGATGAGTCAAGTAAACGAAGAGGGAAATAAATGATAAAACCTCGAAAAATACCGATGAGAACTTGCGTTGTGACAAAAGAAAAATGTCCCAAAAACGAGTTACTAAGAATTGTAAAGTTTGAAAATGAAATATCGGTCGATATAACGGGTAAAAAAAATGGCAAAGGATGCTATATTAAGAAAACTCGTGAAACTGTCGAAAAAGCTAAAAAAAGCAAAGCAATAGATAGGGCACTAGATGCCGAAATAAAAGAAGAGATATATGAAGAAATATTGAGTTTAATCGATTAGAAAGGAAGGTGACCATTTATGTTTAGCGTAAAAGAATATGCAAACGAAATGGGAATAACTGTTCAAGAAGTATTAAAAAAGTGTACTTTCTTGGGTATAAACGCCAAAGAAGCAACTGACATCTTAGAAGAAAACGATGTCATCATGCTCGATAATGCAATAAATATTATGGAGTCAGTCGAAGAAGAAAACGACTTTACCCAAAGTGAGGAAGAAGAAACCCTCGTAATAGAAACCGAAAAAAAGGACACAAAAAGAAAAAATGACAGACAAAAAAAGGGATATACATTAGAAGCCAAAAGCAACTACGCTAAAAAAAGAAAAGAGATGTACAAACATAAGGAAAAACTCCAGTCTAGTACAAATCCTAATCAAGATATAGCAATTTATAAAGAAAACATGACCGTTTCTGATTTAGCTGCTTCTCTAGGCGTTACAGGCAATGAGATTATCGTAAAACTGATGTCTATGGGTCTCATGATTTCCCTAAACGAGAAAGTGGACTTTGAAAATGCCGAAATAATCGCTTTAGAATACGGTAAGACGTTGAAAAAGGAGAGTACTCAAGACGTCACTAATTTTGAAGAATTAGAAATAATCGATAACGAGGAAGATTTGCAAGTGCGACCTCCAGTAGTAACTATTATGGGTCACGTCGACCACGGAAAGACGACTCTATTAGACTACATCAGAAATTCACACGTCGTCGATAAAGAATTCGGGGGAATCACTCAACACATCGGAGCTTATCAAATAACCTATGACGATAAAAAGATTACTTTCATAGACACTCCTGGGCATGCCGCTTTTACAGAGATGAGAGCAAGAGGAGCATCGATAACCGATATAGTCATAATAATAGTAGCAGCCGATGACGGTGTAATGCCACAAACCGAAGAAGCAATCGACCATGCATTGAGTGCAAACGTTCCAATAATAGTAGCCGTGAATAAGATAGATAAACCCGATGCCAACATCGAAAGAATTTATACTGAAATGGCTAATAGAAATCTTACTCCTGAAAGTTGGGGAGGAACGATACCTTTTGTAAATATAAGTGCTAAAACGGGAGAAAACGTCGAAGAAATCTTAAAAACAATTCTAGCCATTGCAGAGGTAAGCGAATATAAAGCTAATCCAAATAGATATGCAAGTGGAACTGTAATCGAGTCGAGAATAGATAAGACGAGTGGAGGTGTTTCTAGCTTATTAATCCAAAATGGAACGCTAAGACTTGGAGACCCAATCGTAGTAGGAACGAACTTCGGTAAAGTTCGAACTATTAAAAACGACTTAGGAATGCCAATAGTCGAAGCTGGACCTTCTACACCAGTCGAAATTACTGGATTGAGTGGAAATCCAAGTGCTGGCGATAAATTCATGGCATTCGAAAGTGAAAAACAGGCAAAAGAAATAGCCACTAAAAGACAGAACAACACAAAAGCATCTAAATACAAAACGGATATCGTATCTTTTGAAGATTTGTTTAGCCAAATACAATCAGGTATTAAAGAAATCAACATCATCTTAAAAGCTGACGTCCGAGGAAGCGAAGAGGCCGTCAAAAATGCCTTATTAAAAATCGATGTCGAAGGCGTCAAAGTAAAAGTTATAAGAAGTGGAATTGGTGCAATCACAGAATCAGATATAGTTTTAGCTAACGCATCTAATGCCATTGTAATAGGATTTAACGTCATAGCTTCCAATTCGACTAAAGAAGCAGCCAAAGAATACAGCGTAGAAATAAGACAATACACGATAATTTATAAGCTAGTAGAAGATATAGAAGCTGCCATGAAGGGAATGCTCGACCCTGAATACGAAGAAAAGCCTATGGGTACTGCTGAAATAAGACAGTTGTTTAAATATTCTAAAGTCGGGACTATTGCCGGAGTAAAAGTCATTAAAAACACGATGAAAAATGGAGCTAAAGTTAGGGTCGTAAGAGACGGCGTAATCATATATGACGGAACGATTTCTAGTATCCAAAGAGAAAAAGACTCCGTAAAAGAAGTCAAAGAGGGATACGAATGTGGAATTACGATAGAAAACTACAATGACTTAAAAGAGGGCGACTTACTCGAAGCCTATGAAATGGTCGAGGTAAAAAGATGAATTTAAAACTTAAACGCATTGCTTCATCTATTGCCCGTGAAATAAGTGCAATCTTAAACGAGGAAGCTAAAAACGAAATTCTTAAAATGGTGAGCATTACAGACGTCACAGTAGATGAAGACTTAACTTTTGCTAAAGTCTATTTCATGACTAGACTTGAGGATACTAGCCTAGTCGAAAAAGAACTCAATGAAGCAGCAGGCTTTATAAGAAAAGAACTCGCTCATAGACTAGACTTGAGAAGTACTCCCGAGCTTAGATTTGTATACGATAAATCTTTAGATTACGGAAACAGAATTGAAGAAATAATCGACGAAATCAATGAAGGAAATTAGGATATCTAAATGCAAAATTCTATTAATGGAATATTGATAGTCGATAAACCGACTGAACTTACAAGTAGAGACGTCGTAAATCGTGTTTCTAAAATTCTTAAAACCAAAAAAATTGGACACACGGGAACTCTTGATCCAATGGCAACAGGGGTTCTCGTTTTAACTATAGGAAAGTGCACCAAACTTACCGATTATCTCACTTCTACCTACAAAGAATACATCGCTACGTTCATTTTAGGTTATGAAACCGACACTTTAGATACGACGGGCAAAAAGAAGAAAAACAGTACTAAAATAGTCACTAAACGAGAAATAATAGATGTAATAAATTCTTATCAAAAAGAGTATCTCCAAGAAGTTCCTCTTTACTCAGCGGTCAAGATAAAAGGTAAAAAATTATATGAATATGCGAGAAAAGATGAAAAAGTCGAACTGCCTAAAAGAAAGGTAGATATTAAAAAAATCGAAGTATTATCTATAGAAGAAAACGAGATTAAAATAAAGTGTACAGTATCCAAGGGAACCTATATAAGAAGTCTTATAAGAGATATAGGGGTATGCTTAGGCACTTATGCCACGATGAGCGAGCTAACTAGAACTAAACAGGGATCTTTTCCTATCGAAGAGTCTTTTAAATTAGAAGAAATAGAGTCTTCCAACTACAAAATATTATCGGTAGAAGAAATCTTAAAAGACGTAAAATCTATTGAACTAGACGATAAACTTATCAAAAAAGTCGAAAACGGTTGTCCTCTAGATTTAAAAGAAAAATCTGAATTTATAAAATTCACTTATGAAGGAAAAGTGGTAGCTTTATACAAAAAAGATGATAGTCTTTATAAGATGTATATAAAGTTTTAAATGTTAAGTATGATTTCGATTGCTTAACGAGTCTTTACAAAAATACATAGAACGACGATAGAAGGCAAAAATTTTTGTCTTTTTAATTTAATTAAAAATTATTAAAATCATAACTTATAAAACAAAAATAATAATCACTTGGACTGTCATATTCAAAATTATCTACTGACATTTTCAAAAAACTACCTAAATGGTGCTATCATAAAACAAAAAATAATAATCATTTTAACTTGACAAAACCGATTTAATATCATAATATAAGCCCAATTACTTTTGGAGGACTGACTCATGAATATATATAGAAAAAAAGGCAATCTAATTGAAAAATATGAAGTAGAAACTATAAATAAAGAGGGAATATATCTTTGTAGAAAGCGTTTCGGAAGATTTTTTAATAAAGATTTGAGCACGCTAATAGATAGATTATTAGATGGGGATTATACAGTAGTCACTAAAATACTTAACATGCCAATGCCAGGAATTTTCAATCTAAAGAAAAACTTCGGTTTAAAATTTATCGACAATATCGTACTAGAAGACTACTTTAGGGCAGCGAGATTTTTTGATATAACAATACCTTATGGACCAGTAGAAAAAGACACGCCTACTCCGATTTTCAACGGTTTTTACTACGGTTATGAAAAAAATAACCTAGTTAAATACGGAGTGCGTTTCGATATAGAGAGACTAATAAACTTAAGAACGCATATTTTAGCAGAGTGCAAAAACCGAGAAATGCCTTTACTCGTAAGTTTAATCGATAAATTATTACAAGGAACATACGTTGTAACAGAAGACATATTTGCAATAGTAGAAGGAAATAAACAATGCTCTTGTGAAGATAGAATATGTAGTGAATATTTAGAAGTTATTAAAAAAATTATAACTGTCTTAAAATATGAAGAACTTACAGTAGAAGAATTTGCCTTTTGTACAGACTTCTTTAACATCGATTGCCCGGAAGATTATGTCCCAGTTGCTCCAGGAATCGACTATCTAAAAGGAGCCTATGCTTATGAAGGCAAAACAAAAGCTTGTAAACGCATAGAACAATTGGAAACATCTTTGAAGGACTTCGATTTAGAAAATATAGACTTAAGTGAATTGACTGAAGAACAAAGACGAGAACTTGAACTCATCAAATCGAGAATCGACGAATCGAGTAACACTGCTCAAAAAAAATATTGGGAAAGAGAATTAGCCGTTTTATTAAAAGACTTCACGACTATTAAAATTGGCGAAAAAACTATTTAAGAAGGAAAAATGTATGCGAGAAAAATGTTTCTTATTTAACCATAAAAGCATTATCAAATCTCGCTTTTTTGATGGAAAACGATATACTAAAGTTGATTTTGGCTTACCGTAATTTAAAGAAGATTACAAATTGGAAGTTTAAAAACAACCTCTAAGATGCCATTATTTCAAAAATTTTTACTATATTTGGGTCCACCCTTATATTTTTCGGTGAAAAATAATTTTTGTCGTTTTTAAATTTTTCTAAAACTTTTTCTTGACTTCTCATCGGTTTTGCTTATAATACGAGACACATAAAAAAGGGGGACTATCTTATGGAAAATATGAAAATATTTATAGCCAATGAATGGATAACAGGCAACTGTGAAAGAATTGAAGTGCCAGATGAAATAACCAAATTATATTTAAAAAATATTTTAAAAAGTAAAAGATGGGATTTCGTTGAAAATTTAGTACAAAGAGGTTATGTGATAATTACAAATCCTTGTGACATTGATGAAGATACTATATGCTTTACTTTGGATATCACTAATGGCATAAAATCAAACATCGATAAGATAAATGAAAAAAGGGAATTTGACAAAAGAATTATGGCAAATGGTGGAAAACACTTTCACTTTCCACGTACACTTAGAATTATAGACTATTTTAACACTCCTTTTTTCCCAGCTGTATTTAAAAATGAACTTAGAAATGGTGGAGTAGATAAATTTTTAATCGAAAGTCCGAGACAACTTGCCACCATACGAGATTTTTTTTGTATATCATATGGGGATAGAAGATTTGTTCAAGAATGGAAAGATCGGAAGAGCGTCGTGTAGGGAAAGAGTGTAACTGTAGGTGTA
>CANDHX010000087.1 GCA_947384645.1 uncultured Mycoplasmatota bacterium
TTCTACTATCCGGACTTCTACTATCCGGACTTCTACTATCCGGACTTCTACTATCCGGACTTCTACTATCAATAAAATTTTCCCACAAAAGAATTACTATTGTCAAGCTTTTTTAACCAAAAATTGTTCAACTCCAAAAGAAACGATATTCAAAAATTAATTGTTTTAACTTTATATAAATGTATGTTATTATAAAAATACAAGAGGTGTAGTTATGAAAAAGAAAAAAATATTAATCTATTTATTATCTATGGCAATACCCGTTATCATCTTTATGGTATGTGCTTACATAAACGGTTTTGTGCCCTTCGGAAAAGAAATGCTCAATTCATATGACTCATTCACTCAGTATCCGGGAATGCTTCTAGAACACATCCGTCTTTTAAAAGAAGGACTCCCCTTCTATTCGTGGAAAGGAGGACTCGGGTTTAACTTCTTTGGAACACTTACTTATTACTGTATGAGTCCCTTAAACTTACTAGCCATATTTGCTAGTCCAAATAACTATCACATCTTTATTTCTATCATGACTTTTATAAGATTTGCTCTTTTGGGTGGTACGATGTGCTTTTACTTGAGTCATAAAGAATACAAGCCTCTTTATGTCGTCCTATTTAGCACTATATATGCTTTAATGGGATATACATGTACCTACTATTACAACTTTTTATGGATAGATTCTGTGATTATGCTCCCCCTCGTCATCCATGGATTAGACAAAATAATCGAAGGAAAAAGCCCGGGATTTTATATTTTTACTCTAGCATTCACTGTCATAATCAACTATTACATAGGCTATATGATATGTATCTTTTCTCTTCTTTGGTTCATCTATAATATGGTCATAAAAGATATTAAAGATAAGAAAAAAATAGTTAAAACCTTCATCACGAGTTCTCTTTTAGCTGGATTCATAGGAATGGTTGTGATAATCCCGAGCTTTTTTGCCCTACTCAAAGGTAAAGCAGACCTCTATAACGAAGTCAACTACTTAGGAGCTAATAGAAACATTCTAACGTTCTTCTATACCTTCACGACAGGTGCTTACCAAAACGGCGACCAAACATATGGACCAGCCTTGATATATGTAGGAATTATAACTCTAGTACTTTGTATCATGTATTTTTATAATAAAAAGTTTTCCAAAAAAGAAAAAATTGCAACTCTATTAGTCATGATATTTTTCTATCTCTCGTTTTCCATTCACTTTCTAAATTATGCATGGCAATTCTTTCAACAGCCAATTTGGTGGCAAAGCAGATTTTCTTTCACATTTAGTTTCTTTCTTATTACTGTTGCCATTAAAACTCTAACTCAAATAGAACACGTCAAAATGAAGATTTCACATCGCTTAGTATTATCGATTTTATTCGTAATAGCTGTCCTAATAGGAGCCAAATTTAAATGGGACGTCATAACTGATGTACCGGTGTACACTTATATCTTTTTGGGATTTAGTCTACTAATATTTTTAGAATTCATTTTCTTAATCGACAAAAAAAGCTTTTTAACAATGGTATTGATTTTTACCTTTATAGAAATTTCTCTAAACACATATAATAGTCTCAAAGGGAACTTCCGTTATAAATCCCATACAGATTATCAATATGTAAAAGAAGAAGTTCCTAAGTACATTAAAAAACTCGATAAAGAAAACGAAAGCTTTTATCGAATGGAACTCATGAACGATTTTTCATCAGATGACGGTCTATACTTCGGTTATAATGGCATAAATTATTTTAATTCAGTAAGAAACGTAGCACCTCTAAATCTGTTATCTAAATTAGGAGTTAATGTCTATAATGAAAGTCACATCGAATTAAAAACGTTTGACCCTGTCCTTTTGAGCATCTTAAATATCAAATACCTCTATGGAGAAAAGATAGACTACTATAAAGAAAATGATATCCGTCTTTTTGAAAATGAACACCCATTATCCCTAGCTTTTGCTTCCAGAAGTGATATAAAAAATGTCGTATTAAAAGAAGACGAATATTATCGAAATAGAGAATCATTCATGAAGGCACTAACCGGCTTAAAAGACGATATCTATAAAACCATATCTAAAGATAATTTTATAAAAAAGTACGATACAAACGAGACCTTATTCACATACACTTTTACATCTGATGGACACTACTTAGTCATTCCAGAATTTGCTGGTACCGTAAAGATAAATGATAAAGTAAAGGACATCGAAGAATACTATAAGGAAATAAAAGAAAACGACGAAGTAACGATAGTTTACAATATATATGGCGAGTTTACAGAAGGAGACGTATTTGTTACTCTATTAGACTTAGATGCCTATCAAAAACACATCGACTCTTTAGAAGACTCTTTGATGAAAGCTCAAACGAACACAAATGGTCATATATTAACTGGTTCTATAGATGTTAAACCAGGACATGATTACTTATTTACCTCAATCGAATATGAAGAAGGAATGAAAATTTACTTAGATGATAAAGAGATAAAGCCCGACATTATTGGAGAAGCTCTAATCGGTTTTCCGATATCCGAAGGCTCGCATAAAGTAGTTATAGATTATATTCCAAAGGGCTTGCGGACGGGCATACTAGTGTCGACTCTTAGTCTAATGTGCTCTATATTTTATTTACAAAGAAAGAAAAAAGAACTATAATGAAATCGGAGGTTCTCTAAATGAAACTAAGCATTATAATTCCTGCAATGAACGAAGAAGGAAACATAGATACCATATACAATACGATTAAAAATACTTTTGAACGAGACGACTATGAAATAATATTTATTGATGACGGTTCTGTCGATAAGACGTTTAAAGTTTTAGAATCAGTGCAAAAAAAAGACAAAGATCACGTTAGAGCTATCGGTTTTAGTCGTAATTTTGGAAAAGATGCAGCTATATATGCTGGACTCGAACACGCTAAAGGAGAGTACACTGCTATAATCGATGCCGATATGGAACAAAACCCAGAGTATTTACTTAAAATGATGGACTATTTAGATAAACATCCCGACTGTGACCAAGTAGCAATGACTATCAAAAAACGCAAAGCGGGAAGCTTTATAAAAAGACTCGGTGGAAAGATGTTTTACAAAGTCATCAACATTTTATCCGATGTCAAATTCCAAAAAGATGCTTCAGACTTTAGAATGTTTAAATCGACTGTAAAAGATGCCATATTGTCTTTACCAGAAAAAAATCGTTTTTCTAAAGGCATATTTAGTTGGATTGGTTTTAATACTAAAACTATGGAATACGACGTCGGAAAAAGAAAATCTGGCGAGACTAAGTTTAATTTTAAATCATCTATGAAATACGCCTTAAATGGAATAGTCGGCTTTTCAGTAAAACCACTTCGCCTAGCAACTATTTTAGGAGTAATAACCAGTTTAGGTGGTTTTATCTATTTGATTTATCTAATAGCAAAAACGTTAATACAAGGCGTTGAAGTTCCAGGGTTTGCCACTATTGTATGCTTAATTCTCTTCATAGGTGGAGTTCAATTGATTGCAATTGGTATATTGGGCGAATATTTAGCAAGGACATTCGTCGAAACAAAAAATAGACCTATCTACATAGTTAAGAAAAAGCTCGGATTTGAGGAAGAAATATTATAAAACATAATAAATCCTTCTATTTAAATATATGAAAAGCTTTAAATAATGGTAGTTTACAAAGCCATATAAATATGTTACGGGAATACTTAACTTTGGCGAGTTGAGTACTTACCTATAATTGGTGAAGCACTTAATCTATGCTAGATTGAGTGCTATTTCTTTATAGATAGAATCATCAAAGAGACTATTAATAAAATGATGATTAATATTAGAAATGAGATTAATAAATCCTTTTTCTTCATAATATCAAGCCACCTTCCATAAGAAAGACAAGCACTCAACAATTAAGTTTCCCTATCGCATACAATACTACCAATGAAATGAACCAAAGCATAGTTAGTAAATGAAATGGTCAATATTTGAGAAATAACAAAATACTTTAACGAAAAACTATACTAAAGTAACAATTTTTATTTTAACATCTTCCCTATTTTTAAACTCATCTTTAAAGTTTTGTAACATTTTATTCATAATCAAATGTTCTTTTTGTGTTCTCTCTGATACCATTTTACTTTATTAACTAGCCGAATTTTTTGACAAAAACAACTAAATATGTTAATATGAATATGTCAAGGAAACTTGCATAAAATAAAAAAAGAGGAACATTTGGTTTTGCAAGTGAATGTCGCCTCTATTAAGTTGAGTTTGACACTCTATCGTTGCTGAAGAGTGTCTATTTTTTTATTGCCAATACCAGAAGGCACGATAGCAGTAAAATGACAGAAATGAGCTTAAGAACTTTTATTATAAAAGTCTTTGTTTTCATCAATATCAAGCCTCCCTTCTACTAGAAGATAGGAGGACGACACTCACATTAAATGTTCCTAATAGAATTATACAATAAAGGTAATAGTAAAACAAGTAATCTCAAAATTGTTTAACTACTCCTAAGAGTAATGTTTTTGATATAGTTTTTTAATAATATAAAGAACTTGACATACTGCTATACTTTCCTTTATAATATCTTTGCAAAAAGGGGGAAATATCGTGTTAGATAACGAAGACTCACAAATTTTAGATATTATTTCGAATTTAAATCCACAAAACGGTACTCTATCTATAAATTTTTTAAATCGAGAAATCGTCCAAAAAGCATTTGACTCGTTTAAGACAATCGTTTCTAAAAAGGCAACAAATATCGATTGTCCCATTGATTTGCCAGATGGATTAGATATAGTAACTTATTATGAAAAAGCTTCGACTAGAGTGATGAGTGATATAACTAGAGATAAAATACAAAAATCAGCTTACTTTTATCTCAATAGATTAACAGAAAACAGAGATTATGTTGGTATCATAAATTTGTTTATGACAAAAAGTATAGATGAATTAAATAGCTACTTCGACGATACAACTTTAGAAACTCTAGCCATATTTTATGGATATTTAGGTTACTTAATAGATGTTAAAAATAGAAAAATTACTTGTGATACACTACTCCATTTAAAAAGACAACACCTATGGATTGAAGACTTAAAAAATAACCGTGGGTTTACTACTATTAATGATAAAGCTAGAAAGATAACGACTTCGATTTTTGATATGCTTTACGATGTCGGATTAGACGAAAATGCCATTGCAAATTCTTTTGATTTCTACTTTACTAACCCAAACCCTGATAATTTACTATCGAGATATGCAAAAGAATACACAGAAAATCCAGAAAAAGTTTTCATGTTCAAAAAATACATGATAAGGATTATGTTTTCTGACATTTACCTAAATTTAAAAGCGAGTGAAGACGGCGAAGATACGGATTTCGATGAAGAATTATTAAAATATATAGAGAATTCTATCAAAAAAGGAGAATATCTGCTACCCTCTAACCAGTTGCTTAGAAAAAGACTATACTTAAAATCGTATTCTTGCCTTAGAACGGATTACGATAGACATTTCTTAGTAAGCATTCTTATAGTCAAAGATGAAATTAAAACTTTAAAACTATCGAATCCTCTATATTTTCTCGATTAAAACCACTATAACTAGTGGCTCTTTTTATTCCATATTCTTAAAATATTCGCTTAAATTTTCTGCAATGTTTAAAGGTATTACCTCCGTTAGCTCTTCTATAGACGCATTCTTGATAGACTTTAAACTGCCAAACCTTTTTATCAAAGCCTTTCTTCTTTTCTCGCCTAATCCCTCTATATTTTCTAAAACACTTTGAATCGAACCTTTACTTCTTATTTGTCTGTGATAATTTATAGTAAATCTGTGTACCTCATCTTGCATCCTAGTCAAATAATGGAAAAGATTTGACGTTCTATCCAAAGGTATTATATTCAATTCTTCGTCGACCAAATCGTTGGTTTGGTGTTTATTATTTTTCTTTAACCCAACGAGCTTTATATCTAAATTCAAATCTGACATTATCTCACGAGCAGCGTTTATTTGATTTTCACCGCCATCTAAAATTATCAAATC
>CANDHX010000088.1 GCA_947384645.1 uncultured Mycoplasmatota bacterium
CTCCTACAAATAAATCAGTAATAGCAACTTTGAAACCTAGCGAAGAAATAACTGTTACAAACAACGGAACATTTAAACTCGACGAACAAGATAGAGTATTAGATGCACAAGGAAATATTCTCGAAAACTACACAGTAGATGATGATGGATATGTAAAAAATCCAGAAGGAATAAAAGTTGGAAATATAAACAACTTAATCCGTGAATTTATAGATAACGGAGAATTTACCTTTGAATTTGAAGACAAAGCGGGAAATAAGGGAACTGCTACAGCAAAAGTTACTTGGATAGACCACGAAGCTCCTGAAGCAACATTATCTTACTCTAAAGATACTTTGACCAACCAAGACGTTACTGTAACGTTAAAATTCAATGAAGAAGTGAAAGTAACAAACAATGACGGAAAACATACGTACACTTTCACCGAAAATGGAGAACTTACTTTCGAATTCATGGATTTAGCTGGTAATACGAATAAAGTTACCGCTAAAGTAGATTGGATTGACAAAGTAGTTCCGACAGCTAATCTCAAATACGAAATGGCAGATAACAAGGTAATTGTTCACGTCATTAACCCTAGTAAAGAAATTACGTTCAAAAATGGAAATGGAACATATGAATTTACGAAAAATGGAAATTATGAAATTGTTTTCTATGATAAACTGGGCAATTTTGGTAAAGTTATTGCAGTTGTAACAGGATTAAGCAATAATAATAATGAAACAAACAACCCAAATGGTAGCGGAAATACTGGAAATACAGGAAATTCTGGTAGCACAACAAAACCTTCAAAACCTGGAAATTCTGGTAATAGTGGTAATATCAATAATGGCAATTATAATACAGGCAATAAACCAACAGATAAACCTTCGGTCGACAATCCAACTATTGATAAACCTGACGATAATCAAAAAGAACCAGCTCCTGATAAAAAAGACCCTATAAAAGATAATGAAGGAAATAAAACAGAACATGACAAGAATGGAACATCTGACAATAAAGAAAGTAACAAAAAGTCTAAATTTATATATATTATTCTTATTGCCGTTTGCATAGTTTTAGGAATAAGTATTGGGATAATAGCTACTCGTAAATCAAAGCAATTATAATTTTCTAAAATTTATAGGTTTTTGTTAAAGATTAGCAAAACTAACTATAGGAAGACATTGGGGTCTTCCTTTTATGATGTATCAATAAATAAAAATTTGTAAAAACTTATTTTTCATCTATATGTTTACAAATTAAAACAAGAGATAAATTCTCTTGTTTCAAGACTCATAAATAATATTAACTTCTATCTTTTTTAGGTTTGATAACTACCCCTCTATTTTTGCAGCTATCTTTACCTTCTGGACAGTAACCAAAAACATTACAAGTTGCTCCTAAGCCTTCGCCTATTAATGGAGAAACGCCTTTAGCATGTGAAACCATTTGATTTACTAACTCCCTAATTTCCCATTGTGCTTTATTGCAGCATCTCATTCTACTTATCCATTCCAAAGTTCTAGCATTCATAGTAGTAGTGATATTACATGCGTTACCTGATAGCAAGAAGTACACTAAATCTTCTTTACGAACACCGGCTTCAACAAAACGTTTTTTCATCTCTAAATTCTCTCTATAGATATCATCGTATTCGACTTTGTGGTTCTCTGCAACAGACTCTGGCACGACATAATTCTTTAAATCGAACGTAGTAAAATCTGGTATTATAAGTGAATGCATTCTATGTCTAGTAATATGGGTTAAAACTGCTAGAGAAATAGGTATTTGGAAAGTATAAATAGCTTGTTCTAACTCCCTTTGTTGTTTATTGTGTATAACACCTTGCATGATTTCTCTTTTGACATTGTCGTTCGATTGCAATAACTCATTTAAAAACGCTGTTGCACCTTCATACGTTAGTTGAAAACGCCCCATAAGTGTACTTATTAAAACCTTTAAGTCGGCATCTTTTGTATAATCAACCATATATACTTTATCTAATAACCTAGCTTTTGGAGTATCAGCCTTAGCAAATTTTTCATCTAAAAACGCTAAATGGTCTTCATAAATGCTTTTGGTTTCTTCCTTTTCGATAAATGGAACCAAATAAGGAGCATATTCCTTAATTGCTTCATATAACTTCTCTCCGAGTTCTTTTACTTCTGTTATTTTAGATATCTTTCCATATAGCATATCAGAAACCATGTTGGATAGTTCATTAGCATCGCAACCCATGATGATATTGCTATAGTAACTATATGGAAGTATATAACGACAATCCTCTACTGGTAAACTCTCATCTACCAAATCGCCATATCTATTGAATAGCGACTGCATGTATTCTCTATAAGCTTCTTGCAACTCGAGGTTGTTTTCTAAAGTATTTCCGTTTTTATCTTTAAAATCTGGAACATAAAATCCTACACTTCTAAAATCGACATTCCTTCTAGATTTTATCGTAAAAGAAGTCAATCTATAACCGATTATAATTTGTTCGATAATAGGAGTTACGTTTTCTAATGCAAAAACCAAATAATCGTGTTCCGCAATAGATTTATGACCATAACCAACGACGTTCTTAGCGATTTTTAGATTAGTTTCATAATTAGTATGGCTATCTATAACTTTTGTAACAGTCCCGTCAGCTCTCGACAAAATGCCTGCTGAAGCGACGATTTGCAATCTCTTTTCTATTTCTTCCTTTGTATCATTTCCTAACATTACTACTTTCATATTCTATACCTACATCTTTCTAAAAAATTAAAATTCTAATATGTCACAAACCAACCTCATTTACCGATAAAAATATTAAAACAAGTCCATAACATCCTTTCATATTCATTTTATAATATATCGCTCATTAAAGTCAACTGACTATTCTAAAGTTCGATAATTTGCTTATCGATTTATTTTGTGCTAGAATTTTCTTAGAAACGGGTAAATGCGTTAAAAAACGAACCCTATAAAAGAGGTATTTAACATGATAGACATTAATAAAACTTATCCATTAGATGCCAATACAGAAATAGCGAAAGCGTTTTTAGGAATATTTGGTTGTAATTTAGAAGAAAGAGAAGATATGAGTGGAGGGGCTAATTTAAAAGTATATAGAGAAGGCAAAAAGATCGGTAGAGTATATATAGACACTTCATTTGTTTTAATAGAAGCAACAACCCCTCTAGGACAATTAAAGGGTTTCTTTGAAGCCAAAGAAAATCTACGAATGAAATTAGTCGGCAACAGTATTCATGTAACCTCCCATGTCGAACAACAATCGAATATCGAATATAAAATATTTCAAGATGATACACATCATATAGAAGGTTTATCGACAATAGAGTGCACAGTAGATATGACAAAAGGCTCTAAGTGTTTTTGTCACCATGATATCAAGTTCATGTGTGGAGAAACTTCTGTCCTTCACTTGAAAACTATGCTTAACAGTCAAGTATTCCAAATGGAAAAATCTGAAAATGGTATTAAGGAAAAAATAACAGTATCGCCATATCGTGATTTCGAGGCATACATATCGCATAATATAGAAGCCTCAAAGCAAGAAGGAGTATTTAAAACATTTGCAGGCATTTATACATCAGGAGATAAAACCCCTAATTTGTGTCATGTGTTTAAAATGATTAAAACTCCTACAGAAGAAAGAGTTATAAAAAATGAACATATTGCAAAAGAGGGGTATAGTAATAGCTTCAAAAAAAGAACAAAATTTATACATCAATTAGGTAGTCTAATGAATAGCATTGACCCAGAAATGTATAGAACTTTAAAGGAACTCAGAAAAAGCTTAGAATTTGGCGATTTATCTTTCTTAGACGAAATTCTAAATTCTAGTTTAATAAATTACAGCGACGACGAAATAGACAGTTTATTCGGCTTCATTCCTACAATAGGTTTTTCAGCAGATACAAAAAACTTCGTGCAGATACCTACTAACTATCGAAAGAGCGAAAAAAAAAACTATTTAGCAAATATTTAGAAAATAGCTATTTAAAGATTAAATAGATTATAATTTTTCATAATAAGAAAAAGTAGTGGTACAAAATTTTAACTTACTTCAAAATACAAACCTTCTGGTAACTAACCAGAAGCAATCAAAGAATTGTTCTTAAAAAACCATGTCAAGTACTTTGTAAGTTATTATAGTTTCAAATATAATACTGTATGATTTGGTGTTATTTAGTATTATTTAATCCAGAAAATACGGACAAAATAATACTAGATGGACTGAATAACACTAAACAAAGAATTAGGATTTGTGACTTTTATTTGTCCCAACATCAAAATTAACTATTTTTGATCAATATAAATACTTGCTCCTTTTTGCTATATTAAAAGTAGATTATTCAAATTTAGGAGGAAATATAATGCAAAAGTATAATAATGGAATTTACTTAGGAAAGTTTTTTCCTTTTCACGAAGGACATTTAAAAACATTAGACGTAATATGTGAAGTATGTGATAAAGTATATTTAGTTTTCTTTTGGACCAAAGACAGCGAGAAACTTTTATCTGATATATTTGATTATTCATTAAATGAGAGAATTAGTGATGTTAGAAAAATATTTGGGAATAGAAATGTAGAAATAATAAAATATAATCCAGGAAAGTTAAAATTTCCAAATGATTTTTTAGAAATAAAAAGTGAATTACTTAAGATTCTTGGAGAAAAATCAATAGATATACAAATATTTGGTAAAGATGATGAAACTTTATACAAAGATTATATTTATGCAGATAATTATATAATTGGTAAGAATATTGAAGTTGATGGAGTTAATCTGCATGCTAATTTAATTAGATGCGATTATGATAAATATAAAAATTTTTTGCACCCGATTGTTAGAAAAAGATTAGACGAAAAATTAAAAAGATAAAAGTATATTTGTATTACTGGCAAAAGCGGAAGTGGAAAAAGTACACTTTCTAAAATATTAGAGAATAAGCTAGATGATGCTATTTCTTTGGATATTGATAAATTAGCACATAAAGCTTTAAAAGATGATAATGTTAAGAAAAGAATTGTTGGTATTTTTGGAGATATTATTTTAGATGAAGAGGGTAATATTGATAGGAAAAAGCTTGGGCAAATAGTATTTAATGATAAAGATTTAAAAGTAACTGTTTATGATATTACTTGGAACTATATGGATAATTGTATTAGAACATATAAAAATGATTGTGTTATTCTTGATTGGTATAATATTGTTAATAAAAGATACTGGGATATTGCAACAATAAGAGTTTTAGTTGAGAGAGATTATTTTGAAAGACGTGCTGATGTTATAAAAAGAGATAATATTTCAGAAGAATATTTTGATTTAAGAGAAGCTAATAGTGTTCAATATGATGATTTTGTAGTTGATTATAAAATAAATATCTCTGATTTAGATAAAATAGAAGAATTAGTTAATTTATTTGATTAAGAAATTAATACTAAATAAAAAAAAATATTTAATATTATATGGCAGCATAAATTAAATACCAGAATATGTTTTATTTACTGATCTATTCACAGATAAAGAGAATAAAACAATTTAGGCTATTTAAAAATAACAAGTAGTAAAAGTAGTGCAATCGATGGGCATTAAAAAGTACTGTAAAGTACTGCTAGTAAGTGACTTTTAAGTCATAATAAAACCACTGGCTATACCGGTGGATTGTTACTATATACTTCTTCCGCTAGTTCCGCTAGGAGTAATTACTTCGTGGTATTCTCCCTCTTCTGCATGGTAATCCCTCTCATCGCAATCTGATGTTTTAGGAGTGTCATCTACCAGCATCTCAGGATAGTTGCAGCCATCTATAAGAGTTTCATCTGGATTTTGATTGACATATTCTTGCCTGTATTGAACTTCCTGAGAATCCCATACTGAAATGATGTTGTATATCTCGTGCATTGAACACTTAAACTCCGAAAAAGTCAATGCAGCGCCCGTACTATGTATTCTTT
>CANDHX010000089.1 GCA_947384645.1 uncultured Mycoplasmatota bacterium
CGACTTAAATCTTTTTTTGTATATATTTGGTCTCACATCTATTGTAACTCAACAAAGTTTAATAAAAATTCTTAAAAAACCTCTTTGCAAGATATCATAATTCTGTTATAATAGAGTTTAAAATGTGGAGGATAAGTATGATTAAAAAAGGTGCTGAAATTTTTGATTATAAAGAAGAACTTAAAAAAAGTCACGGCTACAGCGATGAATTTGCAGAGTGTTTAGTATTATTAGCAGATGACATGATAGCCTATTTAGGCGAAGAATATGCAGAAGTCGTCTATGATACAATAAGAAATACGGATTACATGGTAGCAACACAAAAGAAGAAAAGCAAAGTTTATGAAAATACGAGCGATGTACTAGAAAGAATAGGCGTCTTAAAAGATTTGACAGTAGAACAAGCGAGCGAACTCAGTGACGGAAACAAAAGAAGTGCCAATATAAGTATTCCAACTATTGCTTTTGACGGAAAAGAATATAGACTCACTAATATTAGAAGAGTCATCGTTTTGCCACACCACTTTAACCCGGATAGTATAGCATCTATTAAAGAACTTTTTAAAAACACCCTCGAAGCGGTTAAGAACTCTCTAAACACCTATAGCATAGACGGAACTGTGTTGACAGTAAAAAACGGCTTACAAGTAGAAACCAGAAATTTATCATATAGAAATGGAGAAGTCGCATCAACACTTTCAAATATCAAAGGAGAAGGACTAGAAAAGGGAACCACTCTATATGATGAACTGTGTTTTATGAGAACCTACCACGATGCATCATATGACGTTCAAGAAAATTCAGATTTGAGAATATTGGCAGGATATCTCTATGATAATTTAGATTTAAGAGACTCTATAAGGGTCGCAGCAATCACTAAAGATTACGACAATTTAAAAGAAATCATCGAAAAAACTTCGGGATTAGACTATGATACCTTTATGGCACAATTAGATAGTTTATATGCTTATGAAAAAGAAATTTCAAAATCTATCCTCGATTCAGAAGAACTAACTAGGGCAAATCAAAAAAGAGATGATTACTACAAAGGAGCAATTGTACCTATGATTAATGAAATGAATAATACATTGACGAAAGAAGAAATGCTTAAAGATGGCTATAAAAAGAGTTAAAGAATACTTAAAACGATACAGTTTAGATGAAAAGATAATCGAACTCGAAGAGTCTAGTGCTACTGTCAGGGAAGCCGCTATAGCACTCCACACAGAAGATGCAAGAATTGCCAAAACATTGAGCTTTATTATAGACGAAAAACCAGTACTAATAGTAACTAGGGGAGACGCCAAAATAGATAATCACAAATTTAAAGAACAATTTCACGAAAAAGCAAAAATGATACCCTTTGAAGACGTTGAAACTTTGATTGGACACGCTCCAGGCGGTGTATGTCCCTTTGGCATCAAAGAAAACGTACTAGTCTATTTAGACATATCGCTAAAAGATTTTAAAACCGTCTTCCCAGCTTGTGGTTCATCCAATAGTGCTATTGAACTCACAATCGACGAATTAGAAAACACATCGAATTATAAAGAATGGATAGACGTCTCAAAACTGTCATAAAAAAACTGTTGAAAAAAATTAATTTTTCAACAGTTCTTTTTTCTTAATGACTTTATCAGTTATGCTGGTCCAAATAATATATACTATGATGAGGATGATAGAGAACACGATAGTCGCCATAAATTCGCTCGTTAAACACTTTATAAAATAATCGAATGTATTTAATCCGTCCAAAAGATTTTCTAAATACAATAAAGGCATAAAGATTATTCTATCTAGAATTGCAGCTATAAAGAAACTGAGACCCATAGCTAAATAATCGACTGTATATCTATGAATTGCATTATAAACAGCAGAATATACCAAATGACTTACTATATAAGCTATTAATAATCCAAAAAATTGTCCTAGTAGAGGATAAAATATTCTCTGTTCGCCAATAGTAAAATAATCGTTTGTAAAAAGATACTGTATAACTGCATTATAACTGGTCGTTGCACTATTAGGTTCTGGTATCACACATAATATTATCAATAGTATAAATATTGCAAATAACCCACTACTTATAAAAACGCTTTTCCTAGCTTCTTTAAAACCGTAATACTTTGAAATATACGCTATGAGTAAAAAAGTAAACGGATAAATCAATATACCACCAGAAATTACGATGTTTTTAATCGGTTCATAGGTTTTAACAGTAAAAACATAAGATACGATTAATAATACAGTCAAAAGTCCAGTCAAAAATACTGGCGTTTTTTTCTCCGAGACACGCTCACTCGGTCTTCTAAGTACCCCTATCTTATTCTCCATATAATATCACCAATCTTATGATAACCTATTTTAAAGAAAAAGAAAAGATATTTTTTGTCGAAAGACTTTAAAAAGTGTCCAATATATGGAAAGATAAAACAGGAGAAAGGAAACAGCTTATGCTTAGATTAGAAATGATACTCGACAGCCTTATCGAAGAAATCAAAGACGCAAAAAGAAAGCTCATCATAGAGGAACTGACCAAAAAATAAATTAACTTTATGTTTTTCACTTACTTTGATATAATTACAAGTGAAAGAAGTAAGTAGTATGGAAAAAATTTTTGAATTTTTAAAAAATCTAAACTTTCGAAAAACGCTAGCCATAATAGGATTTGTTATCCTTTTTTCCATGGTCGGTTTTCTCACAATAAGTTTGGTAAAATACTATTACGACCACTTTAAAAAAGACGACGAAGTTAAACTTTACTATGAATTTGGACCGAACACGATAAGTTATGACTATGATGAAGTAGCAGAAACATCTGACTTAAAAGAACAATTTATTTCTTACGGTATCTCATACGGCGTCGATGTTTCAGAATGGCAAGGCATCATAGATTGGGAAAAAGTAAAAAGAACTGGAATATCGTTTGCCATGATTAGATGTGGATTTAGAGAAATATCTGGCAATGAGATAAAAGAAGACGATAAATTCAGAATAAACATAGAAGGTGCTACGAAAGCGGGTCTTAAAGTTGGAGTATATTTTTATGGTACCGCTAAAAACGAAAAAGAAGCTCAAGAAGAAGCAGAATTCACTATCGATTTGATAAAAGATTACAACATCACATATCCAGTCGTATACGACACAGAAAGTTTTAATATGGGACGGCTTAAAAACGTCAGCAATTCTAGTTTAACAGATAATATACTTACATTTACAGAAACGATAGGATTGTACGGTTATGAAACGATGGTCTACTCGTATCACAATGCTTTTACATATATGTTGGATACGGGAAAATTAGACGGTAAACTCATATGGCTTGCCCACTATACGGATCGGACAAACTATAAAGGAAACTACAATATGTGGCAATATACGAGCGAAGGAAAAGTCGACGGGATAAAGACAAAAGTCGATTTAAATGTCTCTTATTTTACCTATGTCGATGACGAGGCGAAAATAGTTCCAAATCCTCGCTATGTAAAAGCTCCAACTCTGAATTTTAAAGAAGTACAAGAAACCGTCAAAACCAAAAAAGAAACAGCTATTAGAACTGGTCCTACCGATGAAATTCCTAATCGGCTAGGAACTCTTAAAAGAGGAGAAACCTTGACGAGAACTGGAATACATGAAACCTATTCTCGCATAATCTATAATGGGCGTGAAGCCTACTGCAAAACAGAAGACCTTAAGGTCTCTGACCCTTGACAAAAGACTAAAAAATAAGTAAAATGTATGAGTAAGAAGGGTGAATACTATTATGAATGAAGTGGAAATAAAACTCTCTCCTAAAGAGATTTTAAACAAAGAATTCAAATTTGATGCAAAAGGTTATAGACCAAAAGAAGTTGATGAATATTTGGATACTATCATTGAAGATTACAACGAATTCATCCATCTCATAAAAAAATTGGAAAGAGAAAATCGAGAATTAGAAGAGGAAAACAGACATCTAAATAATGAATTAAGACGATTAAAAATAGAACTAGAAAGCCAAGAAGATGAGTCGTCAAGCGGTAAGTTTTCTTCGAATAATGTCGATTTGTTAAAAAGGTTATCAAATCTCGAAAAGATAGTCTATGGAAAAAATGAATAAATAATACTCGGGCAAACGCTGGTAGAAATATCTACTTGAGGAAAGTCCTTGCTCACTCAATCTGAAATCGATTGGTAATGTTTGTGCTAGGGGAATAAATAACCCTAGGTATGCTTTATGCATAACGGCTTCGAACGGTTTCCTAAACTTTAGGAACTAATTAGATATAAAAGTGCCAAAGAGACGAGTGCTATTGGTAACAATAGTAGTGGAACGTGGTAAACCTCACAAGTGAGAAACCCAAATTTTGGTAGGGGAGTTCTTCATTCGGGAATAAAAACTGAAGAAGAGTTTAGGGTAATACCCTAAAAGATAAATGTTTGCCACCCTTTAAGGGTACAGAACAAGGCTTATAAAGTATTATTTTTTTATTATAAAAAGGAGTTGATAATCTTGAATGAAATAGGTAGTGACTTTAAAAACACTCGTTCTTCTTCGAGCATAAGCATAGAAGAAGCGAGCACTGACACACTTATACCGGTAGAAGCATTAGAACAAATAGAGTCTGGCTCAATCGGTAGCTTCAAAGATATCTTCAAACTGAAAGAATATTTGCAAACATACGCAAAATATTTGGGATTAGATCCCAACAAAGTAATAGATGATTTTAACGAGTATATGTTCGAGTACACGTCCAAAATTCCACTCGATACATTAGAAAAAAAGATAGAAGAAAAGAATAGAGAAGAAGCTATAAAAGATACAGACAGTATAAAAATAGTCTCTCCTTATCTGGAGCCCAAAGAAAAACCGGAGATAATGAAGTATGTCATAATTACAATCATCATAATTATACTTATGGCCGTGACGATGATATGGGCGATAAAACAAGTAACGTAAAGGAGAAAATATGAATTTACCTAATAAAATAACAATTTCGAGAATTGTACTATCAATAATAGTTTTAATAATGTTAGTATTTCCGTTTAACCAAGTAGGCTTTTCTTGGCCAACTTTTCTAGTAGCTGGAAGACTTGAGATAAGCCTAAAATATATCATATGTGCTGTTCTATTTGTAATAGCAAGCGTCACAGATTTCTTAGACGGCCATATCGCTAGAAAATATAAAATGGTTACAGATTTCGGGAAAGTAATGGATGCCATAGCGGATAAAATACTCGTAAATGGAATTTTAATCATCCTTGCAGCAGAAGGCTTCATATCAGTAGCAATTCCTGTGATAATAATAACCCGTGATACGTTCGTCGACTCGATAAAAATGGTCGCTGGTCAAAGTGGTCATGCTGTAGGAGCAAGCATAGCAGGAAAAATCAAAACTGTCTGCATGATGATAGGAGTATCGTTCATGCTAATATATAACTTCCCATTTGAACTTTGGGGATTAAATGTAGCAGACTCTTTAATCATAGTAGCAACTGTCTTATCCGTCATATCTGGAGTACAATACTACAACGACAACAAAAAAGCTTTATTTAAAGAAATATAATTAAAAAATCCTATTTGGATTTTTTTTTGACAAAGTTTTTAAATTGAGAATATTAAAATAGTAATGTAAGCCCAAAAGATTAACATATGTATTAACTTTTAAAAATTTTTATGCTATACTTTTTATGGTAGAAAATGCTATGAAAGAAGGAAAACAAAATGGAAGGACAAGAAAAAAATTCAAAAACTAAAAGAGCAATAGTACTAACGCTCTGTATAGTAACATTAGTATTTGCATGTATCATGGGCACGTATGCATATTTTATCATCAATGTAAACAACGACAATAGACAAAATGCCCAAATTGATACGGGAACTATGAAACTAACTTTTGCCGACGGAAATCCCACGATAAACGAAAGAATCATGTTAGGTGAAACCAAGACAAAGA
>CANDHX010000090.1 GCA_947384645.1 uncultured Mycoplasmatota bacterium
AAGCAAATATGGTTTTTGCCGGTACTTCAATCGTCAAAGGGAGAGCAAAAGCAGTAGTTGTCGGGATAGGATTAAATACAGAAGTGGGGAAGATTGCTAAAAGCATTCATGAAACCGAAGAAGAAAAATCTCCACTTACTATCAGGATAGAGAAGTTTTCAAGAGAAATAACTCTACTGATAGTCTTAATAGCCATATTGATAAGTATAATTTTGATTATTAAAGACGTTCCTCATACGGAGATATTTCTATCTGTTATCGCATTGTCCGTATCTGCTATGCCAGAAGGACTACCACTTGCTTTAACTATGGCTTTATCAATTGCGTCAAACAAAATGGCTAAAAAGAACGTCGTGACTAAAAAATTAAATTCAGTCGAGTCTTTGGGAAGTTGTACGGTTATCGCAAGCGATAAAACAGGTACTCTAACAGTAAATGAACAAACTGCTAAGATTATTCTAACTCCAGATGATGAACGTTATGAGGTCACAGGAACCGGTTATTCATTAGAAGGGGAAGTTAAAGGAAACGATATAAACGTCGCAAAGAAAATAGCTCTATTGGGTGTATTAAATAATGAAGCAGTATCTTCCAAAGAAGGTTTTGTCGGCGACTCAGTAGATATAGCGTTTTTAGTATTGGGGAAAAAGCTTAAAGTTTCCACAAGTAAAACCAAAGTCGTATCGATGATTCCATATGAATCGGAAAATAAGTATTCGGGGGTCTTTTATAGAGAAGATGAGAAAACGTATTGTAGTGTCAAAGGATCTTTAGAGGTCGTTTTAAACTTTTGTAAAATAGATGAGAAAACGAGCGATAAGATAAAGCTTCAACATGAAGAGTTGGCAAGTGAGGGATACAGGGTAATCGCCATTGCGTCAGGTGGGGTTAGGAGTAAAAAGAGTTATAGCGAAAACGATATTAAAAATCTCGAATTCAAAGGACTAGTAGGCTTTATCGACCCGATTAGAAGAGAGGCGATTTCTTCTATAAGAGAATGCCGAAAAGCTGGCATTAAAGTTTTAATGATAACGGGTGACCATCCAAGTACAGCGTTTCATATCGCTAATGAGCTAGAGTTAACTACATCTTTTAGCGACGTTACAACTGGGGAAGAAGTCGATAGATATTTAAAAGCTGGAAACGATGCTTTCGATATGTTCATTTCTAAAAAACGCATTTTTACGAGAGTTACGCCTTTGCAAAAGTTAGAAATCGTCGAATCTCTTAAAAGACAAGGAGAGTTTGTAGCTGTTACTGGAGATGGAGTAAACGATGCTCCAGCTTTAAAAAGAGCGAATATCGGCATAGCTATGGGAAGCGGAACAGATATCGCTAAGGAAACAGCTAATATGATTGTAATAGATGACAATTTTACTTCGATTGTAAGAGGAATTAAGGAAGGACGCATAGCTTATTCTAACATAAGAAAAATAATATTTTTCTTGATTTCTTGTGGAGTTGCAGAAGTATTGTTCTTTTGTTTAGCAATTTTAACAGATTTACCGATGCCCCTTGTGGCAGTTCAATTGTTGTGGTTAAATGTCGTGACAGACGGATTACAGGATTTTGCTATATCGTTTGAGAAAGGCGAGAGCGATTTGATGGATAAAAAACCAGAGAGTCCATCATCGAGTCTTTTTAACAAAAAGATGGTTGGCGAAATAGCTGTATCTGGACTTAGTATAGGATTAATCGTATTCTTTGTATGGTATATACTTATAAACGAATTTGATATGGATGTCAGTTTAGCTAGAGGATATATTATGACTTTGATGGTCTTCATCCAAAATTTCCATGCGTTTAACTGTCGCAGCGAAGAACACTCAGGATTTAGTGTGGGATTATTTTCCAATTGGATTTTCATATTAGCTTTACTTGGTTCAATAGGTCTACAATTTTTAGTAATGGAAAACGATGTTTTATCGAGTTTACTCGGCACTTCATCTATTCCATTAGAACACATCGTCTTTTTAGCACTTATCTCTTTATCAATTTTAGTAATAGTAGAGATGTTTAAATTTATAAGAAGGAAGTGTGACGATTAGGAAAGGACATATGCGTTTTTTTATATACAATATCTATATTTTTATTGAAACTTTTTGGAGTAATTGATACAATCAGTTATAGTAAAGAGAGGTCTTAAGAGATGGATAATAAGATAAAAAATTTTAAATTTAAGAAAGTAATAGTATTAACATTGTGCATAGTAGGAATTGTTTTTGCATGTATCATGGGTACGTATGCCTACTTTATTATCAATGTTAATAATGACAACAGGCAAGAGGCACAGATAGATACAGCAACGATGAAGCTAACATTTGCTGACAATGATTCAACAATCAATCAAAGAGTTATGTTAGGTGAAACAGTAACAAAAAAATTCACACTAGAAAATACAGGTGACTTGGATGCAACTGTGAGTATAGATTGGCTCGATTTAATAAATATGTATATAGAAGGAAGTTTAACATATACACTAGAGCAGTATGAGACAGAAGATTCTGGGTATACTGAGATAATAGGAAAGACGAATGTACCCGTAACTAATACAGCATTCACGACGACACTTGCACCTGATATAACTGTCCCAGTAGGAAAAAAATATTACTACAATCTGAAAATTACATTCAACGATTTACAAGATGTAGACCAAGAAGCTGATAGGGATGCCTTTCTTTCAACTAAGTTTACTGTAAGCCAACCATCAACAGTGAGAACCTATGATTTGACGATAGATCCAAATGGTGGAACATTGCGAAACTCGAATACAGTACAGACTTTAGCGAAGAAGAATGGAGAAACAGAAACGATAGGAACTCCTATAAAAGAGGGAGAAACTTTCAAAGGTTGGCGAGTTGCAGGTTATGAAAGCGTTTTAACTGATGAAACATTAACAATAGGAAAAAGCAATACGAAGGTAGTAGCAAAGTGGGAAAAACCCACAGATAAGATTTTAGCTAAATTAAGAGTTACTCCAAAAGAAGTAACAGATATAGAACCGTATTTTTCAGCTGTTTCAGCATCAAATGAGGCAGATTTATACTCGATGGATGATGACTATGGAACTTCATATTTCTATAGGGGAGCAGTAACAATTATGTAAAATTTGCGGGCTTTTATTGGAGAATAATCAGAGTCAATGGAGATGGAAGTGTACGAATTAGATATGATGGAACAAGTGCTCATGTAAATGGTGAAGAGAGTTCAGATAGGTCTATAAAAAGTGACCAAGTATTTAATTCCAATGCTAAAGATGCAAAATACGTAGGCTGGATGTATGGACCAAGTGGAACGGGAGTAAGTACATCGAAATCACAAGCTCAAACAAATACAGATAGTTCAGACATAAAAAAGTTAGTAGACTCGTGGTATAAAACTAATATAGTAGATGCTGGGTACAGTAGTGCAGTTGCAGATGCAATATTTTGCGGTGATAGGACTACTCCAGGACAAGCAGCCACAGGTAGTCGAATATGATACAGGGTTAGGGTATGGACAAAACAATACTGCTTACGGAGCTTATGCCCGTTTAGGATCAGAATCGATAAATTATAATAATGTTCATCCGATTTTTACTTGTCCAGAGAAAACGATGCTTATACAGTTAGCGATACAAATAAAGGCAATGGAAGGCTTACTTACCCAGTAGGATTGATTACTGCCGATGAAGTAGTAGCAGGAAGTGGTAAATTTAATACAGCAAATTATTCTTACTATATTTATAAGAATAATACACCTAGTTGGACTTTTTCTCCTTATATGATATTAGCGTCTTTTTCTAAAATATTCGGAATTAATACTGCTGGCAATCTTAATAGCACTAATGTCAACAATTTTATTCTCTTATGACGAAAAATTAAAATGTAGTAATAGCAAAGGTTTCCTCCTAGCAACAATTTAGAAATAATAAAATTTTCACATATTTAAAAGATGATTTGTAAAAATATAATTGCAAGTTCATCTTTTTTTGATTTTATATAATAGTTAAAATAAAAAATTGAAAGGAAATGTAAAAATTATGGAGAATAAAGAATTAAAGGAAAGATTTATTGATGAAACAACAGGAATAGAATATATATTACAAGGAGATTACTATATACCTAATATAACAATTCCAAAAGCTAGAAGAACAGGAATTATAGGCAAATATGGAAGATTAAAACTAAACTATATGAAAAAATATCAAATACCAGAATATACAGAAATGTTATTAGATAATGAATTAAAAAGTTATTTATTAGATATTGAAGATGAGTGTAGAGAAAAATTTGAATTTTTAATAAAACAAATGGCAGAAAAAGAAAATATAACAGAAGAATTAAAAGCAAATAATCAAATGGAATGGGTACAAAAGATGAACAATATTAAAAATAGAGCAGAAGAAATTATATTAAATGAAACTATTTATATGAAAAATTAATTTTTTAATGAAAAATCTGTAAATAAGTGATATAATGACAAAAGAAATATGAAATTATTAATTGTGCAAGAGGCTCTTGCACAATTTGAAAGAAGGAGAATATGGAAGATAATATCGAAATAAGCAAATATAAAGAAATTTTAGAAAATGTAAAAAAGGAAATTATAAAATCTCAATATCGTGCAATGCAAATAGTTAATAAAGAACTAATTTTTATGTATTGGCACATTGGAAAAATTATACTAGAAAATGGTAAATGGGGAAATAAGTTTATAGATAATTTATCAATAGACTTAAAGATGGAATTTCCAAATATTCAAGGATTTTCAATAAGAAATTTAAAATATATGAAAAAAATTGCATTGGAATATCCAGACTTTGAATTTGTGCAAGAGGTTCTTGCACAAATTACATGGTATCACAATGTGATTTTAATGGACAAGATAAAAAGCACAGAAGAAAGAAAATGGTATATAAATGAAACTATAAAAAATGGTTGGTCTACTAATGTTTTAAAGAATCAAATAAAAAATAAATTATATGAAAGACAAGCAATAGCAGATAAAATAACAAATTTTGAAAATACTTTACCTGATATTCAAAGTGATTTAGCTATGCAAACATTAAAAGATCCATATATTTTTGATTTTATAGCATTAAAAGGTCAAGTTAAAGAAAAAGAAATTGAAGAAGCAATGATAACAAAAATTAAAAATGTTTTGTTAGAATTACGGAACAGGTTTTGCCTTTGTTGGAAATCAATATAAGTTAACAGTTAGTGATAAAGATTATTTTTTAGATTTACTATTTTATCATTTAGAATTAAGATGTTATATTGTTGTAGAACTAAAAGCAAGAGAATTTTTGCCAATAGATGCAGGACAATTAAACTTTTATTTATCAGCTGTAGACGATATATTAAGAAAAGAAGGAGATAATCCAACAATAGGAATTATATTATGCCAAGATAAAGATAAATTAACAGCAGAATATGCTTTAAAAGATATAAATAAACCTGTTGGAGTCAGTGAATACAAACTTTTACAAGATATACCAGAATATTTACAATCACAATTACCCAAAGCAGAAGAAATTGAATTGCATATTAAAGATATTGAAGAAATAGAACAGCAAGAAGATGAAGAATAGAAAGTCTTAAATTTTCTTGATACTGTCACAAAAATTAAAAAATGAAAATAGCTTTAGATTTAGAAATAAGTCTAGGGCTTATTTTTATGGAAATTTTTTGTCTACATTAAAAAAATATAAAATTATACAAAAATCAATTTAAAATGGCTAAAAGTTAAAAATAAAGCGAATAAACGAAAGAAGGTGAGGGAATGTCTAACTTAAATTTAAAAGGTATATGGATACCAATAGAAATATTAACAGAT
>CANDHX010000091.1 GCA_947384645.1 uncultured Mycoplasmatota bacterium
GAGATTCCGGATTGTGACTGGAGTTCAGACGTGTGCTCTTCCGATCTGATGCATCAGTAAGTACCCTTGTGGTCTCTTGGAATGATGCAGCGGATAAGAACGAATCGGTCTCTAGTGAACTCTTCGTAATACCTAATAGTACTGGACGACCAGTAGCAGGTACTTTTCCCTCTAGAATGACTGGTTTATTTCTCTCGGTAAATTCTCTTAAAGAGATAGTAAGTCCAGCAACCATATCGGAATCGTTTCCTTCTACGATACGCATTTTATTTATCATACGACTTGCAATTATCTCTATGTGCTTATCAGATACGTCGACACCTTGAGATTTGTAAACTTTTTGAACTTCTTCTAAGATGTACTCTTGAGTAGTTATAGGGTCTGTAACAGCGAGCAATTCTTTAGGGCTAATTGCACCTTCAGTAAGCTTGTCTCCTGCATTTACCTCATCTCCGACTTCTACGCATACTTTAGCGGCATAACTTGTTGTATGTTCCTTCGCCGTAATGTCGTTTTCGACGACGATTTTATATTTTCCATTGACTGGTTCGATTAAAGTAACTTTACCAGTAATCTCTGAAATCGTCGCTTTTCCTTTTGGAATACGAGCTTCGAATAACTCTTCGACACGTGGTAAACCTTGAGTGATATCTCCAGCACCTGCAACACCACCTTCGTGGAATGTTCTCATAGTAAGCTGAGTACCGGGTTCACCGATCGATTGTGCTGCCATTATTCCGACGGCTTCGCCCTTCTCTACTGTAATACCAGTAGCAAGGTTTCTACCATAACACTTGCAACATATGCCATTAGCACATTTACAAGTCAAAACGCTTCTTATTTCGACCGTTTTAATTCCGGCTTTGATAATCTTTTTAGCAATCGATTCTGTAATCTCAGTACCTTTATCGACTATCATAGCTTTAGTCTCAGGATTTATGACCTTTTTAGCAGTAAATCTTCCGACAATTCTGCTCTCTAAAGATTCTATTACAGAATTGCTCTTCGTATCGACTATATCCGATACACGAAGTCCTTGCAAAGTACCGCAGTCGTCTTCCTTAATAATGATATCTTGTACGACATCTACTAGACGTCTAGTCAAATATCCAGAGTTAGCAGTCTTTAATGCCGTATCGGCATTACCTTTACGAGCTCCATGGCTCGATAAGAAGAATTCGTTGACCGATAATCCTTCACGGAAGTTTGCAGTAATCGGAATTTCCAAAGATTCGCCGTTCGGTTTGGCCATAAGTCCACGCATACCAGACATCTGGTTGAACTGCGAGTCAGAACCACGTGCTCCTGAGTTTTTCATCATGAACACCGGATTATGCATATCGGTTTTAGCGTAACCTTGAAGTTCACTTCCGACTTGCTTTGTAACTTCTTGCCAAACGTCACAAACTTGTTTATGGCGTTCTTCATCGGTTATAAGTCCACGCTTAAATTGTTTATTAATCTTATCTACTTTTTCTTGTCCAATAGAAACGTATTCTTCTTTATGTTGACTAGTTACGATGTCAGAAATAGAAATCGTAACGCCAGCTACCGTCGAATACTTAAATCCTAAATCTTTTAAGTTATCTAGATATACACTCGTTTCGGTAGTTTTATATCTATCGTATACTTGAGCGATTAATGATTTTAGTTGTTTCTTGCCGAACGGTTCAGTAGCAGGTATCTTACTAACTGCTTCTTTTATATCGACACCAGGCTCGATGAAATATGTATCTGGAGTTATACCTTCGATATTTGCCTTAGAAGGTTCGTTTACATAAGGGAACGAATCTGGCAAAATTTCGTTAAACATTATCTTACCTGGAGTAGTTACTAAATATTTTCCTCTTTGTTCTTCGGTAAATACTTTGTGTTTAAACGAATTGACCGGTACGACAATTCGAGTTTGTAAAGTAATCTCTCTACGCTCATATGCCATCAAAGCTTCATTAGAATTTTTATAAACTTTACCTTCAAACGGCAATCCGACGTCCTCCATAGTGATATAGTAGTTACCGATAATCATATCCTGTCCAGGTGTAACGACTGGCGTTCCATCAGCTGGTTTTAAGATGTTGTTGCTCGCTAACATCAAAACTCTAGCTTCGGCCATCGCTTCTTCTGATAACGGTACGTGAATAGCCATTTGGTCACCGTCGAAGTCGGCGTTGAAACCGCTACATACCATTGGGTGAAGTCTAATCGCTTTACCGCCGATTAATACTGGTTCGAATGCCTGTATAGACAATCTGTGAAGTGTCGGAGCACGGTTAAGTAAAACTGGATGTTCTTTTATGACATCTTCGACTATATCCCAAACGCACTCATCTTTAGAATCGATTAACCTTTTAGCACCTTTTATATTGTGAGCAAGGCCACGCTTTACTAATTCGTGGATTACATGTGGTTTAAATAGCTCTAAAGCCATATCTTTCGGTACGCCACACTGATATATCTTTAAAGAAGGTCCTACAGCAATAACAGAACGACCTGAATAGTCGACACGCTTACCTAATAAGTTTTGACGGAAACGACCTTGTTTACCCTTTAACATACTAGATAAACTCTTTAAAGCTCTATTTCCAGCACCAGAGACACTTCTTCCACGTCTACCGTTATCGAATAGAGTATCTACCGCTTCTTGTAACATACGCTTTTCGTTTTGGACGATTATCGATGGAGCTCCTAGCTCTAATAGTTTTTTCAATCTGTTGTTGCGGTTAATAATTCTTCTATATAAATCGTTTAAATCGCTTGTCGCAAATCTTCCACCGTCTAACTGTATCATCGGACGAAGTTCTGGCGGAATGACAGGAATCGCATCGAGTATCATCCACTCAGGTTTGTTGCCGGATTCTTGGAAAGATACTAAACACTCTAATCTTTTTCCTAATCTAATTCTCTTTTGACCAGAAGCGTTCTCCAAATCTTTTCTTATATCTTCGATTTCCTTTTCGACATCGACTTTCGATAGAAGCTCTTTAATAGCTTCAGCTCCCATGCCGACTTTAAATGTATTACCATACTTTTCATAATAAGCACGATATTCTTTGTCGGATAGAGTTTGCTTAGCTTCAAGTGGAGCTTTTCCCGGTTCTATTACGACATAACTAACGAAATATAGTACTTCTTCTAATTCTCTTGGACTCATATCTAGTACGAGTCCCATTTTAGAAGGTACACCTTTAAAGAACCAGATGTGTGAACATGGAGAAGCAAGCTCTATATGCCCCATTCGTTCACGACGCACTTTAGCACGAGTTACTTCTACTCCACATCTATCACAGACTACATTTTTATAGCGGAGTCTTTTGTATTTACCACAAGCACATTCGTAATCTTTTGTAGGACCAAAAATTTTCTCACAGAATAGACCGTCACGTTCTGGACGAAGAGTACGATAGTTAATCGTCTCAGGCTTCTTAACTTCTCCATAAGACCAACTTCTTATCTTCTCTGGACTAGCAATAGCTATTTTAATGCCTTTGAAATTATTTACTTCTAACATTACTCTTCACCGTCCATTTCCTTTAAATCTTCGATGAGCTCTTCTTCACTTTCGAAATCGTCTTCGATTTCTTCATCCTCATCCTCGAATTCGTCTTCTATATATTCGGTATTCTCTTCATCTACTATTTCATCCTCGCTGCTAGCTGATGTGTCGATTCCGTTTTTCTTAGCAAGTTTTCTTTCGTTGACTTCGTTCATCATCTCTAAAGTCTTAGCATCGATTTCATCTACTGAAATAGCATTATCTTCTTTATCTTCTTCATCTTCTAACTCTTTTAAATCGTGAGCGACGTCTTCTTTGTCGATAAATTGGATATCTAATCCCAAAGCTTGGAATTCTTTAATCATGACACGGAATGCTTCAGGCATACCGGCTTGACTTACATTATTACCCTTGACGAGTGCTTCGTAAACTTTTACACGGCCTACGACATCGTCAGATTTGACTGTAAGCATTTCTTGTAAGACGTGAGCTGCACCGTAAGCGTATAGAGCCCAAACTTCCATTTCACCAAAACGTTGTCCACCGAATTGGGCTTTACCACCGAGTGGTTGTTGAGTAACCAAGCTATAAGGTCCAGTCGAACGGGCATGCAATTTGTCGTCTACCATGTGGTGAAGTTTCAACATATACATGACACCTACTGAAACTCTATTTTCAAATGGTTCACCAGTACGACCGTTGATAAGTTGTACTTTACCGTCTTCGTCCATATTGGCATCTTTCATCATGTCGAAAATCTCATCGACACTTGCTCCATCGAACACTGGAGTTGCTGTATAAATGCCTAACTTTTTAGCAGCCATTCCTAAGTGGAGCTCTAATAATTGTCCCAAGTTCATACGAGATGGTACACCCATAGGGTTGAGCATGATATCGACAGGCCTTCCATCTGGTAAGTAAGGCATATCTTCTTCCGGTAATACTAGCGATACGACTCCCTTATTTCCGTGACGTCCACTCATCTTATCACCGACTTGGATTTTACGCTTTTGAACTATGTATACTCTAACTATTTTAGAAACGCCAGCACCTAATTCGTCCGAATTTTCTTTGGTATAGACCTTTATATCGTGAACGATACCATAAGTTCCATGAGGTACCCTTAAAGAAGTATCCCTAACTTCACGAGTTTTCTCGCCAAATATTGCGTGCAATAACTTTTCTTCACTAGATAATTCTTGCACTCCTTTTGGAGTCACTTTACCTACTAATATGTCGTTTTCTTTTACTTCTGTACCTATTTTTATGATACCGTTTTTATCTAGGTTACGTCTCGCTTCTTCTGAAACGTTCGGAATATCACGAGTAATTTCTTCTGGCCCTAGCTTCGTATCACGACAATCGATTTCGTAATGTTGTAAATGAATCGAAGTGAATGCATCGTCTTTTACTAGTCTCTCGTTTAAAATGACTGCATCCTCGTAGTTGTAACCGTCGAATGTCATGAAAGCGACGACCATGTTTTTACCTAAAGCTAATTCGCCTTGATTTGTACTAGGTCCATCTGCTATGACAGCTCCACGTGTTACTTTGTCGCCCTTTTTGACGATTGGCACTTGGTTAAGACAAGTTTCATCGTTACTTCTTTCGAATTCTGTTAAATAATAAGTATCCTTGCCCTTTGCATTTTTGATTACTATTTTTTTAGAATCGGCATAGTCGACTACGCCGTCTGCTTTCGATACGACAGAACTTCCCGAATATTTAGCGACCGCTGCTTCGACACCAGTTCCGACAAAAGGAGCTTCTGTTTTTAATAGTGGAACAGCTTGACGTTGCATGTTCGAACCCATTAGAGCACGTTTTGCATCGTCGTGGTCCAAGAAAGGTATCAAACTAGTAGTTAGTGAAACTATTTGACTAGGTGATACATCCATATAATTTATTTTAGTCGGTTCTACTAATAAATCGTCTCCGTTAAATCTCGCTATTACTTCTTTTCCGATAAGTTTGTTATCTTTATCGACTGCACTAGTCGCTTGAGTTATATAGTAATCCTGTTCTTCATCGGCAGTTAGATATTCGATTTCATCTGTGATGCGAGCATCTACTACTTTTCTATAAGGACTCATAATAAATCCGTATTCGTTTATCTTTGCATAACTCGCTAAAGATGCAATAAGTCCGATATTTGCTCCTTC
>CANDHX010000092.1 GCA_947384645.1 uncultured Mycoplasmatota bacterium
AGTTCAGACGTGTGCTCTTCCGATCTTCTGCTATAAGTCTATATACTCATGGCGGAGCTTCTAAGAGCAAAGTAGTGGAGTCTCATGCGAGATTTGTCCAAGAAATAGAAATGAAGAAGGAAGAAAAGTTATCACGTACCCAGCAATTGAATACTGTCAAGATACAAGCTTTAAAGGAACTCGGTTATACATCGATTACTACAGAAAATGCTTCAGAAGTATTTGAGAGAATGGCAGAGATTGAATCTAGAAAAGTGTAGGGGAGAGGTAAGAGATAATCTGTGTGGATTATCTTTTTTTGCGTCCCCTATTTTTGGAAGATTAAACAAACTTTTATAAATGCATAAATAAAATATTTCGTTGATTTAGTAACTCAATATTATGATTTATTTTCATACAATTTGAATAAAGCTTTATAAATTATATGTTCTACAAGTAAAAATTTTGTTTACTCCCCCTACTACCATTTTTAGCTTTTTGAAGAGGGGAACTTAATCCATTCAAAAATTAATTTTATTGTAAGTAATTTTTAAAGAAGTTTTTATAATAAAGATATTTAGTTAATTATATAAGAAGATATATTTCTCATTGTATGAAAGTAATAATATGAAAAAAATTACCATATAGTCATAAGAATAAAATTTGTTAAGTTAACATTAAAATATATGTATTGAATTGCTTATAAGTTATAAATATAGTATAATAAGATTATAGATAGTAATAAATAATAATATGTGAGACAATGAAGTTATCATCTTTTTATTAAGAATGTTCAACTTCTCATAATACGTATTATGTTAACTTCTCTAAATGAGAATAGAAAGAGGAATTTTTATGATAGACTACTCTAGATTAAGTGAACGTGAATATCTCAACGAAGTCAAAGAAGATGTAAGAAAAGTTACCGATACCTTTATTTTGATGAACATTTTAAAAGGTCTATCTTATAAAATCGCTGAACATACTATAGAACCTGCTGTTGCCGATGAGTTATTAACTGCTGTTAAAGAACGAATAAGCGTTCTTACTGATGCTCGTATTCATAAAAACACTCCAAATAATGAAATCGATAGAAATAATCAACATAAGAACGGGCGAACGCTTTCTTTGTCCCCTACTGCTGTTTCAAATCGTCATGGAAGGGTAGCTTTAATATTTTTAGCGGTTAATATATCTATTGTTGCGGCTATGTATGCCATGTTGGCGATTGCTCATTTTATCAAATGAGTAAGCTAAGTGCGACTATGATGATGCCTATAATAAGTCCTAAGTAGAGGGCTTTCTTTTTTTTATACGATAGGGCTTCTGGAAGCATTTTTTCAATCGACAAAGTTATCATTATGCCAGCCACTAGTATTAAAAACATACTTATCATTTGGTCGGTTATTATGTTTTTAAATACGATGAAAGCTAGTAGTGCTCCTAATGGTTCTGCTACAGCTGATAGGAGCGTAAATTTGATAGCCTCCCTCACTTTCCCTGTAGAATAATATATGGGAACAGCAATGCTTATTCCTTCTGGTATATTGTGTAAAGCGATTGCTAAAGTTAATGATAATCCTAAACTGAAATCTTGATAAGTACTCATGAATGTGAGAATTCCTTCTGGCAAATTGTGAAGAACTAGGGCTATAAAAGATAAGATACCTAATTTATAAAGGTTACTACTCCCCTTCCCTTTTTCTTTTTCTATACATCGATTTAATAAGCCGACGGCGAAGACACCCATGCTAAAAAAGAGGATAAATAGTACGATACTTTTTCCTAAGGTACTTGCTATATTAGGTAGAGAGCTCGGAATTAAATCGAATATACTAACCATTATCATAACAGATAGAGATAGACTTATCGAAAAAGTTATAAATTCGTCTTTTTTCTTAACCGGAATAAATATACCAAGACATCCTAAAACAGTGCTCATTCCAGCTAAAATAGATAGTATAAAAGGCCAAAGTAAATCCATTTTTCATCTTCCTTTATAGTAGAAATATATGAGTTAAAATGTATTTAAATTCTTTTAAAACCTACTTTTAATCTTTATTATTTAAATAATTGTATAAAAATTTAATAATGATTTATTATATATAATTGATATAGATAAAATAAAAAAACAAATGGAGGATGAATTAAAGTAATTTTTATCATTTTTTTGATATTCCACCTTTTACCATGAATTAATAGACAAATATGTGCCACAATAATACTGGGAGGAGAAAATTATGAGTAGAAATAATAATCAAGCTCGTGCTAATGCAAATGCTAAAAATAGTAATAGCAATTCAAATAGCAGCAGAAACTCAGCAAGAAATAGTGCAAGAAATTCTGCTTCAGCAAGAAATAGTGCTAGAAGTTCTGCACGTGCTAATAACGAAAATAATAATAACTAAAAAGGGAAACGGAACATTGTTTCCTTTTTTAATTATCTCTAGTATTTAGTTCATCGTAATCTTTTTTCAAAGTTTCGTTCATTATATGGGTATATATCTCGGTCGTACCAATATCAGAATGCCCTAATAGTTCTTGGATAAAGCGTATATCTGCTCCATTTTGTAATAAATGTGTTGCAAAAGAATGCCTTAAAGTATGAGGACTTATGTTCTTTTTAAGACCGATTTCTTCGCTTCTTTTCTTAATCATTTTGAAAACGGCTTGTCTAGTCAAACCTTTTCCATGATTATTTAAAAATAAATCATCCGTACTGGTACTTTTTAGCATCTCGGGTCTTATTTCTTTAATGTATTTATCTAAATAATCGACTGCTATATCGTTTAAAGGGACAATTCTTTCTTTAGAACCTTTTCCCATAACTTTAATCATACATTCATCGATATTTATATTGAGAAGTTTTAAACTTATTAATTCGCTTATTCGAAGGCCTGTACTATATAATAATTCTAATATGCATCGATTTCTAAATTCAAAATTGTTTGAGGGTACAAAATCTAGTAATCTATCCACTTCTTCAATCGTCAGTACATCTGGAAGATACTTACCTATCTTAGGACCATCTACCCCGTCTAATGGGCTTTTGGAAATATAGCCTTTTTTTACCATAAATTCGTAGAAAGTTCGAAGCGAAGAGAGTTTTCGAGATAAAGTTTTATCTTTTAAGACGGAAAGAGTTTTTATATAGCTTCTCACATCGTCATTTTTAACAGTTCTAATGTTTTTGTTTTTCAAGAATTTTTCGAATTGGATTAAATCTGTTCTATATGATTCTCTCGTGTTATCCGAATAATTCTTTACAAACTCTAGTTCATAAATAAACTCTTCTATTTCTGGGCTGATTTTATCACTTAACTCTTTCATAAAAAACTTCCTTTAATACTTCAATTATACCATGCTTATGATTTAACCACTAGTAAAATATGGAGTTATAATTTATAATGTATATTATACGAATAAAGAAAGAAGGTGTTCATGTGGAACTTTTGGCTAATACTTTAAGACCTACTAAATTAAAAGACATCATAGGTCAGGATGCTTTAGCTGGCAAAGACGGAATATTCACTAATTTAGTTAAGAATAAAAAGATTTTTTCGATGATTTTATGGGGTAAGCCTGGTACGGGAAAAACTAGTATTGCGGTTTCTTTAGTCAATGAATTATCTCTTCCCTATCGCATGTTAAATGCTACTATAAACAATAAAAGCGATTTCGATATAGTCATCGAAGAAGCCAAGATGAATGGCGAAATGATTTTGATAATGGATGAGATACACCGTTTAAATAAAGATAAACAGGATTTGCTTTTGCCATATGTCGAGAGCGGTTTAATCATTTTAATAGGTCTTACGACTGCGAATCCCTACTACTCTATCAATCCAGCTATTAGAAGCAGAGTTCAAATATTCGAATTAGAAGACCTGGATGATGAAGCGATTATTAAAGGGCTTAAAAAAGCTTCTAAGTCTTTAGAAAACGTTTCTATTAAAAGCGATGCTCTAGCGTATATAGCGAACGTTTCAAATGGGGATTTTAGAAGTGCTTTAAATACTTTAGAGATGGCCTATTATGTCAGTAAAGATAAAAAAATTACTTTGGATGTATTAAAATCTATAAACGATAAACCGATTTTATATACTGATAAAAATGGAAATGGTCATTATGAACTCTTGAGTGCTTTTCAAAAATCTATAAGAGGAAGTGACGTGAACGCTAGTATCTATTATTTGGGGCTTTTACTAGAAATCGGCGATTTGGATAGTCTGTTTAGAAGAATGACTGTGATAGCCTATGAAGATATAGGTCTTGCGAACCCCGGAATGGGTCCAAAGGTCCATGCGGCAGTTGAAGCTGTCAAGATGCTAGGCATCGATGAAGGTAGAATTCCTTTGGCAGTCGTCGTTTCGGAGCTCGCCCTATCTCCTAAGTCTAACAGTGCCTATATGGCAATTAATACTTGTCTATCGGATATCAGAAAAGGTAGTATTGGGGATATCCCAGAAGTCATCAAGGGGCATTCTCTAAATTATAAATACCCTCATGACTATCCTCCTAATTATTGGGTGGAACAATCTTATTTACCAGAAAATTTAAAATCGAGAGTATACTACACTCCTAAAAATAATGCGTATGAAAAAAATCTATATAAAATAGACCGAGAAAGAAGGAATAAAAGATGAAAGTAGCTGTAATAGGTTCGGGAGTCTATGGAAACTCCATAGCAAAGTTATTATTAAAAGGCAAAAATGAAGTTGTGATGTGGACTGACCAAAAAGATTTAACGGGCGTTATCTGTCCAGAAGGAGTCAATCTAACTAACAGCTTTAGCGAGGCTATCAAAGGAGTTCAAGTTTGTTTTGTTTTGACGGGAAGTAAATTCGTAAGAAGCGTTTTAGAAGGACTTAAACCTTTTATAAGAGATGACGTTTTGCTCGTCTTAGGTTCTAAAGGTATACTAGATGAAGGCACTCTAATGAGCGATATAGCAGAAAGCGTGTTGCCAAATAATCCTTTAAGTGTGATTTCGGGACCCACTTTTGCCAAAGATATTGGAAATTTAGAACCGGTTGGTTTTACCATCGCCTCAAAAGATATTAAGCATTTCGAATTAATCAAGAGTATTTTTGAAGATGTATATTTAGAACACTCTTTTGATTTAAGAGCAATCGAGCTTGCCAGTACTCTTAAGAATGCCTATGCAATAGGAAGCGGGATATTAGAAGGATTAGGATATCATAATTCTACTAAATGTCTTTTTATCACAAAAGCTCTTTATGAAATAAACGAAATCTTTAAAAGTTTAAATCTCGATAGAAATTCGAGTATTACGTTGGCTGGTATTGGTGACTTGGTACTAACGTGTTCAAGTACAGATAGCAGAAACTTTACTTACGGAACACTACTCGCAAAAAGTAAAGAGGAAGCAAGCGATTACATAGCTAAAACTACTGTAGAAGGACATGATAATATAAAAACATTTAATAGTCTGTTTTCAGCTGAGAAAGTTGATGCTCCTATTTTAGAATGTATTTATAATATCATTATTGAAAATGATAAACCTCAAAAATTGATAGAACAATTACTTAAATAATATATTTAAAAGGAAATATATAGCAATTATATGTTTCTTTTATTTTATATAAGATTGTTTAAATTACAGATCGGAAGAGCGTCGTGTAGGGAAAGAGT
>CANDHX010000093.1 GCA_947384645.1 uncultured Mycoplasmatota bacterium
CTGAGGAAGCTATTTTAATTTCAAGAGATAATTCGAAAATTTATTCATCTGTAGGAATACATCCATTATATATAAACTCACAAGATGTAAACCGTTTATATACATTAGCGGATTGCAATAAAGTAGTAGCTATTGGCGAAATCGGATTAGATAATTCAATGGATAATTTTAATGAACAAAAAAAGTATTTAATCAAACAAATTATAATAGCTAACGAACTACATTTACCAGTAATCATACATTCTAATAATTCTAATAAATCAGTAATAGAAATATTTGAAAAATATGTTAAACCAAAATACGGTTGTGTTTTTCATTGTTTTCAACCAAATATAGAAGATTTAAGATATTTAATTAGTAATGGTTACTACATCTCATTTGCAGGTAGAATAACATATAAAAATGCTAAAAAATCGATTGAAGTGGCAAGGATTGTCCCAAACGATTTATTCTTAGTAGAAACCGATAGTCCTTATATATCACCAGAGCCACATAGAACTGAAATAAATAAGTCATCATACATCAGCTTTATTATAAAAAAACTTGCTGAAGTAAAAGGGATGAATTATGGTGAAATTGAAAGTATGACCGAGCAAAATGCAAAGCGTTTATTTAAAAAATTGAAATAGTTTTTCTTTTACCAGTTATCTTTACATAACTTTTATAACAAAATGGATGACTATACAAACCCGAAAGACCGAGTGAAAATAGCAAAAATATTAAAAATGCTGTATAATAGTAAAGCGAAGGGAAGAACTACTTATGAAAGAAAAGATTGATATTACTTCAACAGCAATCATGCCAATTTCTAGTGCATATGAAACTCAAATAATATTACAAAGACACTGCCACTACGATAAATCGAATGGAGAATTGTTTGCATCATCTACCAAAGAGCAAGAACAGATTGTATTAAAATTCTTAAAATCTCTCGAAGATAAGAATTTAGAGGATATCTATTTCCTATTTATCTCGAGTAACACAGTAAATGCAAATAGTGAAAAACAACGATGTGTAGACACAACTAATATAGCTATGCAACTATTGAAGACATTTTTAGAATCAAAAGGCATAAGTAAAAGCCATGTTATAAACTGTGATGAGACATTAAACTACGGTTTATCGGTTAAAAAGACAGATAAATTTGCCGAACCGAACATGTTTACTGATAATTTGGGGTATTTCGAATTTTTAAAGGAAAAAAACAACGGCATGAACGAACAATTTTGGATAGATTTCGAAGAAGATAGATGCAAAGAAAAAAGAGAAGAATTGAAAGCTGAAGGACCAGATGAGATAGTCGAAAGAGGAGTTCATTATATAGAAGTCTTAAGAAGATTTGCCAGCTATTTTCATATAAAAAAACCGAACTGTCAGCTTATTATTTGGTGTGGAACTCACTACGATTTATTGAGCCCACTTGCTAAGCAAACTATATTCGGCTACGAAAAAAGCGATATTATCGCCGTCGATTATTGTGGAGGTATTTCTTTGGAAATCGATAAATCCGATACTGTAGTTGCTAACGTAAATGGTCGATATTATCCTGTTTCTTTTGAAGGTATAAAACCGCCTCATCGACACTTGTAAAAATGGGAACCCCAAAATCTTTAAACCTCGAATAATACTCTCTATTTCTCTTTATTTTTTCGACATCATCACTTTTTATCCCGCCGTCATAATCGTGTTCTTCTCGATATTTTATATACTTAAAATGGGTCTCGAAATCCGGTATTACGATTGCATCTGGAACCATATTTACTGAACTAGCCCCGATAATCCAAAAACCCAATTTCTTGGCCTGTTCGGTTATAACATCTGCTCTCCTTTCGATAACATCGATTTCTTCTCCGCTTAAATTCCACCAATCACCCTTTGGAAAAGCTCGACATGCTTCCCATAAAACGTCTCCATCAATCCAGTGTTTTTCTTTTTGATGCTTAATATAATAGGTTTTGCCAACACCACTTGGGCCGTATATGAAAAAACCTTTCTCGTGGGTAATGTATTCATGCTTCAATTTGTCATAAATGCTAGACCCGTCAGTAAAAACTATCGGAGTGTTTTGTTCTAAAAGTTCGTTATCCATACTATCAAATCCTTTTATATTTTAATTATAACATTTTTTCAAAAGAAGGTATACTAATGAATAAAAAATTGATTAACAAAAACAAAAAAATAAGGGAAAATAGACCGAAAATACCTTCAGACATATTGTATTCCACTTATGAAAACAACGGCGTATTTCAGATATGTTTTAAAAGCAGAGGTTGTGTAAATTATTTAGCCGGATTTTGTATAATGTGCGATTATGGAGTAGGGACTAACATAACGAGTGAGGAACTGGAGATTGCTTTCGATAATGCTTTAAAAGAAAGTCATGAAAAAATAAGAATTTTACTTTTAAACTCTTACGGCAGTATCTTAGATTATAATGAAATAAGTGAGAATTGCTTAAACGCACTACTTAAAAAAATTAAAGAAACAGATATTAAAAATGTCATCTTCGAAACCCATTATAAAACGATTACTATAGAAAAATTACAATTGATAAAAAGAATGCTCCATGATAAAAACGTCAGTTTTGAATTTGGATTAGAAACTTCCGATGAAAAGATAAGAGAGGATTATCTTTTAAAATGCATAGACAACAATAGATTTATCGCCACAGTAAATTTAATTCACTCATTTGATATGAAAGTAAGTGCTAATATAATAGTAGGAATACCGTTTCTAACAAGAGACGACCAAGTTAAAAATGCTATAGAATCGGTGGATTGGTGCTTTAAACACGGTATAGATGAAGTGGATTTGTTTCCTATGAACATAAGACCGTATACTTTATTAGAAGAATTATATAGAAGAAAAGAGTACGATATCATTTCTCATTGGTTACTAATCGAAGTATTAGAAAGCATTCCTTATAGATATTTAAAAGACATCTATATAGCTTGGTATGGAAATAGAGATCTAAAATACGATGACAAAGTCCATTCTATTTTCCCGACTTCGTGTCCTAAATGTGAAAAAAAATTAGATAATTTTTATGAAGAATATTTAAAAAACAAAGATTCAAAATGTAGAAAAAAACTGATTCAAGACTTAATCGCCCATAAAAACTGCAACTGTTATTTCAAAAATGAGATAGACGACAATGCAAAGTAAAATTTATAAAAGAGATGTAATTAAAAGACAAATATGTTAAAATAAATGTAGTTAAAAGGTTTTGATATAATGACGAAAAATGTGATTAAAATTTTGTTGGACTTTTTAGTATTGATTATTCTATACATAAAAGTCTTCTATCCTAAATGGCATAAAAAGGGCAAATATGATTTATTTATAAATACATCTATGTATATATATTTATCTTTTGTTCTATATTTTACTCTTATGCCCATAATTGCAAAAATTCCTTATATCTTCAATCATCCATACGAACTCATGAATATGACTCCTTTTATCGATGTAACATTCGGTCGAGGAGATTTTATGAGGCAAATAGGATTAAACGTCCTAATGACTATACCGTTTGGAATAATGTTACCTTTAATAGATAAAAAATATTCAAAACTTTCTAAGGTAATCTTATATACTTTCTTATTGAGTTTAACGATCGAAATCCTGCAGCCATTGATAAGCGGTTCGAGGTCATCCGATATAACGGACATAATTACTAATCTTATAGGAGGTATAATAGGATATATTATTTTTAAACTGTTTGAACCTCTAATTAAAAAAATATTAAAACTATTAATCAAAGATGAAAGGATGATTTGAATGGCTTTTGATTTTAAAAAAGAGTACAAGGAATTTTATTTACCGAAGAATGTACCTAGTATTATAACGATACCTAAAATGAATTACATTGCAGTAAGGGGACAAGGAAATCCCAACGAAGAAAATGGAGACTATAAAAACACCATAGGTCTATTATATGCGATCGCTTTTACGATTAAAATGAGTTATAAAGGTTCTTATAAAATAGAGGGTTACTTTGAATACGTCGTACCTCCACTCGAAGGTTTTTGGTGGCAAGAAGGGATGAATGACGGAATCGATTATAACTCGAAAGATAGCATGCATTTCATATCTCTTATCAGATTACCAGATTTTGTCACTAAAGCCGATTTCGATTGGGCAATAAAAGAAGCAACAAAGAAAAAAAATCGAGACTTTTCGAGAGTCGAATTTTTCACATATGATGAAGGTCTATGTGTCCAGTGTATGCACATAGGAAGTTATGACGATGAACCTGCTACTATCGATTTGATGCATAAGTACATGCTAGAAAACGGATATGAATTAGATATTAAAGACTCGAGGTATCATCACGAAATATATCTAAGCGACCCGAGAAGATGCGATGCAAGCAAACTTAAAACCGTTATAAGACATCCTATTAAGAAAGTAAAATAAAAATATGATAAAAAAGAAAGAGATTTTATGTCTAGAGTAACAAAAAATAAAGAATTATTGAACACAAGATTAGCTTCCAACTATGGCGGCTGGATATACTGCAATAAGTGTGATGAAAACATAGGATATCTATGTTACTCAAAGTATGATTGCTTGGAACTAGATTATGAGTGTAATTGTGGTAATAAAGGCAAAATATTTATAGACTTTTTGGATAGCCAAGAGAGCAAAAAGAGTTTTGATGAACTAATCGTCATCAAAAATAGACTCTCTTGTCCACTTGATAGTGAACCCTTAATCACGATTTTGGATAAAAAAGTACGTAACTATGATTTAAATATCGTGTGTAAATCGTGCCATAGCATTTATAAAAAGGAGAAATTATGAAGAAAAAAACACCAAAAATAACCTTATATTTTTGTCTATTCATAGTTGGCTTCGTGAGCTTTGTTTTACAAGTTTTCGTATTTTCATCGCCAAACGGCTTTGGAGGATTTTTATTATGTCTTATGAGCATATATTTAATGATGGGTAGTATTTATAAACTGTGTAAGCTAAGCGAAAGAGTTAAAAACCTGATATTTACCATACTGGATTTACTATTTTTTATAAGATAGTTGACTTTAATCAAATGAAAAATTATAATAACAGATATATTTTAAAGGAGAGATATAATGGAAAAAATAGCATTTGCAAGTAAAACGAATAAAGAAGCACTTCTAGTATTAGCAAAAGAACTTAAAGAAAAGTTCAGTATCGATGCAAGAGTACTAGACGAAGTAAAATTTTGTCTTATTGTCGATAGCTCGTCTTTTAAAGAGGCGATTAAAAATGGTATCGAAATCGCTTTAGAAAAAAATTTTAAAGATTTATCGTGGTTCGATGTAAATGGAAACCCTGTACCAGTTGGATACATACCTCTAATATATGGTATGGTTCCTCTAACACAAAAGAAATCGCCTAAAGATAATACTTATAATTCACAAAAAGACGATTTTAGAGATAGCCTAAATAAATACATAAAAGAGTTAAAATGGTTTTGTGGAATAAAAGACACCATTATAAAATACATAAACCCTAGCGTAATTTTAATTTTAGCTGCATCTCCTTATGAAGAGCAAAGTCTCATGTCTAAAAGATGCGAAGGATTTAACAAAGTTTGTGAATGTGAAAATCCTTTTGCG
>CANDHX010000094.1 GCA_947384645.1 uncultured Mycoplasmatota bacterium
ATCCATTTAGAGCCGAAGGCGTAGCTGCATAAAACGATTGACAAATAAAAAATGATAAACGAGGAAAAGTCGAATAGGTACTTTTCCTCGTTTTTGATATAAAAGAAAACAGTAAAATTATTCTTTTTATAAGTTTATAGGCTATCAATAAATTCTTGAATAAAACTTGATATATGTTAAAATATACCACATAAATTTTATGAATTGCCCAAAGGAAAAAGATGATATGAAATTACCAAAGCTATCTAATTTATTTAAAAAATCTTGGATTAAACCACCTCAAATTGAAGAAATCGAACAGCATAGTATATTATTAATAAGCGACCTAGTTCCTACACCAAAAAGAATAGATTTTGCCGAAAGCGACACAAAGATAAGTTTAATAGATTATTATAAAGCAACTTATCTCGAACAGATAAAACAAGATAAGACGATAACTACAGTCGACCTATTATCCAAAGATATGCAAACCTCTAAAGACATGTACTTGAATTTATTGATTAACCTATGTCTAAAAGATACTAGCGATATATCGTTTTCATGTGTAACCGACATCGGTAACAAGGATTTAGAATATTTAGACGCTCAAATCATATATACAAAGTTGAAGTTATATATAAATAGAGTAATCTCTCTAAAAGAAGAAGCAGCTCTTAGATTAGTCGCCTTAAACGAAATATTAGATTATCTAAAAAGCGGGAAGCTATTTACTAAATTGAAATTTCACCACATAATCGATACGATTGAACTAGAAATTTGCAACCTCAAAATAGCTTATTTTACATTTACAACACAAGAAACAGCTATGCTTAAAGAAACAGAAGCTTACTTAAAAGAAATGCAGAATATAATAAGCTCTGAGGATATAGAACTTAAAAACGAAGAAGCGATTAATAAGAGATTAGAAGAAGCAAAAAGAATGTTGAAACTAGTAGATATTGAATATTTAGAAAGGCTCGAATCTCTCGACCTCAGTCCAATCCTTTTGATTGCCTCAATCGAACAATACTTAGAAATATACGTATACAAAAATAGAGAAAAAATTGACGAAATAAATAAAGAACTTCAAAAAATAGAAAAACAAGTAAGCGGCGATATAATTATGTACTTTTTTGAAGGAGAAGATGCATTACTTATTAAAAAAGACCGCTATTTACAAAGCGTGCTCAAATTAGAGACTCAATTTAAATTGTTTGGCACTTATGGTAGAAACTTAGTATCTAAAGAACAACTAAAAACGTTATATGAAATGAAATTTATACTTTTGACATGCGATGTAAGTAAAATATCGGATACCCGAGATTTTAATATTTTAGAAGGAGCAACTTTTACAGAACTGGAAATTTATCAAGACTTTATATTTAAAAAAATCGAATATATATTAAAGGGTGAACACAATCTCGTTAAAAAGTTGTCTTCCAATGGGGATAAAAAAGTGATAGTAGGCTACATAAAAGCTGTTATACTAAATGGGAAAAAAGAATTTAACACGTTTAGCATATTAAATGACCACAAAGTATTATCTTTTATTCTTTCTTTTAATTCGCTAGCCGACTTAAAAGAGTTCTATAAAAAGACAAAAGTACCCAAATCGGAGTACAGCGAAGTCGATTTTTACGAAGACTATGTCGAATGGGAAGAAGATTTACCACTCGATACGATTTACAGAATTAAAAAGTGCAATAAAAATACAAAAGATACACTTATGCAAGATGATGACCCTCTATTTAGTCTTTATTTGATGTGCGGCCCGTTAATGTACCCTACAAATAGTGCTTCTTATAGTTTGCCAGAAGGGCTTACAAAAATAGATGAATCCGCTGCCGATTATATACACGATTTAGAACTATCTAAAATGCAAGAATATCTAAAATCACTTTGCCTAAAAAAAATTATAATAATGCCTTCTTCTTTAAAAGAAATATCTGGAAACCCTTTTTATACGATGCAAATAGAAAATGCAGTTTTAAATGATAATTTAAAAATTTTAGATGAGTATGCTTTATTGATACCCGAGCTAAAAGAAATTACACTTTATAATGGCATAAATAGAATATCCTCTAAAGCACTTGTACCAAAAAAGTTAAAAATAATAACTATAAAGACAGATAAATCTACAATAGAAGATGCCATACTTCAATTGCTATTGAGTTGCTATGAAGCGAGTAAAACCAAAAAAGTTAGATATTACCAACCGACGAAGCGAGATGAAGAAAAACAAAAACTGTACGATGAAGGAAGATATACTTCTAGCGATAATTTATTTCTCTACGCTAGGGAGGCTATATACACGACATATGCCTTAACCCCGACATTTAATGTATTAATACTCAAATCTGATGATGAGGATAGCAAAATTCTTTCGAAACAAGAACTGACTTTTGAATACGAAAGAAGCAATCTCGTATATATTTCTGACGATAAAAAACAAGAAGATAGTGCTCTTACTTCATTAGAGGCGACCTTTATTTCGAACGAATTAAAAACGATATTTGCGTCTTTATACCCTGACCAAAAAGAAACGAAAGAGGATAAAAGCTATAACTGATGCTTTTATTCTTCTTTTTTTGTATAGTGTAAATTTGTCTATATATTTACACACCATTTGATGTAAACCTTTATAAACGTTTAAATTTTTGCTAAACTTAAAATAGAGGTAGAAATGCGATATGGACGAAAAGATTACAGTAATTGATAAAGATAATACGGAAAAAACATACGATGTAATAGCGATGTTTAATCATAACTCTATAGATTATCTAGCATATAAAACTATAGAAAATGACGATGTGACTATATCAAAATACAAAAAAGAAGATGAAATCTTCAAAATATATCCCGTATCAAAAGAAGAATTCGAAAATATGAAAGACTTTTTAGATACAGAGATTTTTGGTGGTCTTTATGATTAAATATACTATATTCGAAAACGATAGAGGTCTAGCTTGTGAGAAACAAAATGAATTAACAAAAATGTATATTACGAGCGAAAGAGTTTTTAAAGATTTTCTAACCTATGTGATGTCTTCTAACTATAGGATTAAAATTAGAGATAACGACGTTTTTCTTTGCCATAAAGATTTTCTTGTTAAATTAAAAGATTTCGCTTATATTAGAGATTATAAATTGCTCGAAGAGTTAAAAAAAGACGTGCTCCACAAAATTAGAAGAGACGGATTTGTAGACTTGTCCGAAAAAGGTTTTAAAGGTCCTAAAAGACTAAAAAGAAATGAACTCGAAGTAGAGATAATTAAAAAATGTACAGAACTTGTTGCTCTAGCTGGCATAACAGCATCGATTATGAGTTATAAAGCAAAAGGACCTAACCGAGCCGAACACGCAGAAAAATCTTCAATAGTGGAAACATCTCTTCCAAAAGTTTCAACTCTTTCTTACGAAATTCAAAACACAAAAGAAGCACCCCATATAGAAAGACTTCCGCATATAGAAAAGAATTCTTACATGGATATGGAAATTTCGATGCCAATCCCAGTAAAAGAAGCGTACTTAGAATATGCTAATTTGTCCGATGAACAAAAGGCTATAAATGCCAAAAACGATTACTTTAGTCTTATTACTGAAAATGCAAAACGCTTTGGGCTAGATAAAAATGTATTATTAGGGCTTGCCACTCAAGAAAGAGGAGTTCATTCGGATAAGATAGACCCCGGTGGTGGCTTAGGACTTATGCAAGTCCAGTATGCTGTTTGGATAGGACATACAGTCGATTACTACGAGTTAGACGAAACGACCAACACTTTTATAAGAAAATCGGTTAAAATAACGGATGAACTTTTAAAAAGCTTAGAGGGAAACATATTTGCTGGTTCTATCATCTTTCAAGAATGTTTGAGAATTTCTAACTATAATATACCTATTGCTATCCAAATGTACAATCAAGGAAGAGGGGCTATAAATGCTATTCTCGAAGTATATGCTACAAATTCGAACCAGAATAAAGAAGACATATTAAACAATCCTGAAGATTTGGGTTGGTTAGACTACCGTCACCTTAAAAAAGGAGATCCCAATTATTTAGAAAATGTCATGAAATGGATAAAAGAAGACACGTTTACGGTCACAAACGTCATAACAAATGAACAAGTGACTTTTAGATTGACTAACCAAAAAGGAACCCATATATAAAAAAATAAAACCGAAGCGAAAACTTCGATTTTTTTTGATTATTTTTTATTAGTAATCTTCTTTATGATATCTTGACCACTTACATTTTCATGCCCAAAGGCTTGTAACACCTCAATCGGTACAGCAAAAATAATCGTATTAGATTGGTCACTCGAAATATCGTTAATCGTAGCAAGAGTTCTCAAGTGTAATGCTCCAGGTGTACGGGCCATAGTTTCAGCTGCTTCTGCTAGATTTTTACTAGCCTCGACTTCACCAATAGATTTGGTGATGACAGCCATTTTTTCTCTTTCAGCCTCGGCAACTTTAGCGATTACTCTTTGCATTTCTTCTGGGAGTCTGATATCTTTAAGCTCGACGTTCTCTACCTTTATTCCCCAAGGGTCAGTAGCTTCGTCGATTATTTTACAGATGTTTTCGCTGATTTTCTCACGCTCGCTCAAAAGTTCATCCAAAGTAACTGCCCCTACTGCATTACGCATAGTCGTCTGTGCGAGTTGACCTACTGCATAAGAATAATCCTTAACGGCTAAAATCGATTTACCGGCATCGAAGATGTTATAATATATGACGGCATTTATTCTGACGGATACGTTATCCTTTGTAATTGCATCTTGCTCTGGGACATCTACCGCTCTCGTACGAACGTCGACCTTCTTAAAACTTTGCACGACAGGAAGCACTATGTTCCAACCTGGATTTAGTATCTTGCTGAACTTACCGAAAGTAAAAAGTATTCCTCGCTCGTATTCTTCGACTTGCTTAATAGAACAGATTAAAATTACTACTATGATGATAATTAATGCGACAACCATCATTTCACTCCTTTCAATTCATATTTTACCACATATTATGTAAAAATAAAGAAAACTATGTAACTTTTCCTCGAACTATTTGACAAAGAAACAAAAAAATTATATCATTTTACTAAGAATGGGTTGGTCATATGAAGCTCCACTACAAATCTCAATTGATAATCGATACAGTGTTGATACTAGAAGGATTTATAATTTTTTTATTTCCTAAAGTATCCGTATTAAATGCTAGCATGGTTTTCTATACTATGATGAGTGTGTACGCTGGACTCGAGTTGATAGAATTCATCTACTCAAAAAAGACATGGGAATCGTTTTACCTCTTCGTAATAGGAGCGACTTGTGCTTTTAGTGGATTTTTTCTTAAAGAATACGACCCCAGTATAGTATTATCTTTAACGCTGGTAACCTTCATATTGATGACATCGATTGTAAAAATATCTTCTCTCGAACAGATTTATAAGACAAAAACCAATCTTTTCACGATAAAACTTGCCTCGCTTAGTGCCCTAATATTAATAGGAATTCTCGTTTCCATAAACATCTACTATAGAATAAACGAAATATATTATATGTTAGCACTATTCTATATAAGCTATGGTGCC
>CANDHX010000095.1 GCA_947384645.1 uncultured Mycoplasmatota bacterium
GGAGGTCGTCAAGGGATACATGGGTATCCTGTTGGCGTACAAGGTAAGGGCATGCTCATGCTGTCAGGAGGAATCGATTCACCTGTTGCCGGGTATTTAGCCATGAAAAGGGGAGTAAGAATAGAAGCAGTCTATTTTGAAAGTCCTCCTCATACTAGCGAAGCTGCTAAAAAAAAGGTCGAAGAACTGGCTAAAATTTTGAGTAAATACTCGGTTTATATCAAATTACACATAATCAATTTTACCGAGATACAAGAAACCATTTATAAAAATGTTCCCCATGAATACTTGATTACGATAATGAGGAGAATGATGTATAGAATAGCTGAGCGTTTGGCACATAAAACAAATTCTAAGATTATCGTTAATGGCGAGTCGATTGGACAGGTTGCAAGTCAGACTTTATCCAGCATGAGCGTCATCAACGAAGTAGTTTCGATGCCTGTCATAAGACCAGTTGCGTGTCTTGATAAATTGGAAATAATTGATATTTCTAAAAGAATAGAAACATACGACGTAAGCATTTTGCCGTATGAAGATTGTTGTACTATATTTGTGCCTGAGCATCCAGTAATCAATCCAGTTTTGGATAAATGTCTAGAATATGAAGCCCTCTTCGATTACGAAAAACTCTTGAAAAATGCCATAAATAATCACGAGGTTATAACTATTAGAAGCGATGAAAAAAAATACGAAGATGTCCTTTAAGACACATTTCGACAAATTAGGCTTATCATATGTGGTAAGCTTTTTTTGGTGAAAAAGATGAGAACGTTCTATATTTTTAAAATCAATAAGGAATTTAAGATTATTACTAAAAATAAACCATACAATTTATTTTTGGCACTAGATAACATTCACAATATGGATAGGGAGGACGTCTCTTTGGCGATGAGTTTGTACGACGAAGTGTGCGAGAAAAACGACATTAGAAGTCTCAATTTGCGAATATTCAACATGCTAAGCGAGGAAGACTATTATACCAAATTCGACAATAACCATATCATCAATAACTACTATACAATGGAAACTTCAAAATTAACTATCAACAAAACGTATTTAAAATTGAAGAGTTCTTTAAACAATCCAACTTTTTTTAGTACGCTTAGGAATATTCCCAATCTTTTTGTCATAGATTTCGCTTCGAAAGACTATTTTTGGTTGTCATAAACCACATATTCTAGTATAATTATCACATAAGAAGGAGATGAACAATCGTGTTACAGGATATATTATTAATTCTTTTAGGCTTAGTAATCGGTCTTGTCATCGGTTTCGTCGTTGCCCGCAAGATGATGAAAAAATTTATGACAGAAAATCCACCGATAAACGAAAAAATGATAGAAACTCTCATGAGTGGTATGGGACGTAAGCCTAGTCAAAAGCAGATAAATCAAATGATGAGAGAAATCAACAGGTTGCAAAAATAAAAAGCCGTTTGGCCTTTTTATTCTTTTTTTTATGAGAAATTTTTTAAAAGTTCTTCTTTTTCTCTATCGGTTAGGAAAGCGTGTTTAATTGCAATTTTGTTCATTTCGTTAAATTCTTTAGTGGAAAATCCGAAATGTTTATTTAAAAGATTATATTCATCGGTTAGGGTAGTATAGGATAGTGTTCTATTGTCCGTATTAATCGTAACACTGATACCGGAGTCGATTAATCTTCTTACTGGATGTTCTTTAAAATTGTCGTATGTCTTAGTCATGATGTTAGATGTCAAACAGACTTCGAGGGGTATATCTTTTTGTTTTAAAGTTTCCATAGTTCTAAAGTCTTTTATAGCTTTTACGCCGTGTCCAATTCTTTTAGCTCCGAAGTTTATGGCATCTTCGATATCTTTAAATGTTCCTGCTTCTCCTGCATGGATTACAAAAGGGACTTCTTGTTCTTTAGCGTAGGTAAATAAATCTTTGAAAAGATTTGTCGGGTAGTTTTCTTCACTACCAGCTAAATCGACCGCAGCAACACCTTTTTTTAAATATTTCTTAGCTATGTCGATTACCGATTTGTTGACTTCGGTGTCTCGTTCTCTTTTCATGCACAATATGAGTTTTGCTTTGAGGTTGCTAGAACTTATACCTTCTAAAACTGACTCGACGATTTCTTTTAAAGTGAGTCCTTTTTTAGTATGAGCTACTGGGTCGAACCTTATTTCGGCGTATATTACGTTCTCGTGAAGCATATCTTTACAAAGTTCAAAAGCTGCTTCTTTTAATCTGGTTTTAGTTTGTAATAGATTTATAGCATAATTGAAGTGTTCTAAGTAAGCTTGTAAATCTAGAGGCTTTTTTACGATTAGAGATTTTTCGACAGTTTTTATGTCCTTTCTCGTCCATTTAGAAACTTTAGTAGGGCTTAATGAACCGTCTAAATGACAATGTAATTCGACCTTTTTTAAATTGCTGTACTTCTTCATTTAGTAATTGCCTCCAATGCTAAAGTAATCATTTCGTCTAGTGAATTTTGCCTTTCTTCGGCAGTCAAGTCGTCTTTAGCTTTATATTTGCTGTTTGTAATCGTTACGATTGCAGCGGTCTTTATACCGGTAATTTTACCTATGAAATAGAGCCCAAATGCTTCCATTTCACTAGCTAAAACGTGGGGATTACCTAGCTTTTTTAAAGACCATTCTTCATTGCCAGAATAGACGTCGAAGACATCGCCTGTGATGACTGGTCCAAAATGAAGCACGCTAGAACTTTTTTGTACTGACTTGATATCTTCTAAGAGGCTCTCATTAGCATATTGGGTGTCGCTTTCGTCATTGGCATAAGCTAGAGCATAAGAACTCACGCTTTTTGCTTCGGTGGCAACTACTATATCACGGACGTTTATACTTTCATCCATAGCACCCGCACTTCCTATTCTAATTATTTTTTTAACTTTATAAAAATGGGCTAATTCATATGCATATATTCCCATAGAAGGAATGCCCATTCCCGAACCTATAACTGTAATCTTTTTACCTTTATATGTACCAGTAAATCCCAACATATTGCGAACTTCGTTTACGAGACGAGATTCTTCTAAAAAATTATCTGCGATGTATTTTGCACGAAGCGGGTCACCTGGCATCAAAACCAATTCGCTTATATTTTCTTTATCTGTAACTATATGGATTGGCTCCATAAATAAACACTTCCTATTCTCAATAATTATATCAAATAAGACTAGCATGTGCTAGTCTAAACTAATCTTCTAATAAAAAATTCTTTAAGTATTCGTCGTATGCTTTAAATTCGATTGTATCTTTAATAGGTGTATAATCATACCCGAGTTGTTCAAATAAAGTTTTTAATAGATAATTTGTAAAATGGGGATTTCTTATTAGAATTGGCCCTATAAAAGACATTCCAAAAAAGTTTTTATAGTTGAAACTGTCTTTGAACCCGAATAGTCTATGTTCGTCGTTGTTGGTAATATTGAATTTTGCATTTTTAAATCCTAAAATCTTTTTGCCTTCATCGAGTTTATCGAAAGTATAAGAGACTTCATTTACAAGTCGTTCTTTGGCTTCGACAGCTACATAATCGAAAATTTTTAAACATTCTATGAACCGACCATTGCTTAGTCTTTTCTTCTTACCAAATAATTCGAAGGCATTTCCTGTTACTAAAAACATCTTTCCTTTTTCGATAGATTTTTTGATATCTTCTTTATATTTATATAAATCGCATAAGACCAAGTAAGAATTATCTTCATTGCCAGCTCCTATATAATAAAAGTCGTATTTATCGAAGTCGATGTCGTCGTTTAAAGATAAGTGGTCGACAAAAGTGTTCACGTTTTGTCTTTTACAAAATCTTTCTAAGGCTAAGATATTCCCAGTTTCTCCGTAGATATTCATCAAGTCGTAGTAAAGGTGGGCAATTTTAATCGTCTTTTTTTTCATCTTTAATCTCCTTTAGCATTTTATTGATGACTTCTGTCATGTCGAAACAGACCATCGTATAGATATTTCCTTTACTCATGGTGTAAACCATATCGAAAAGTTTAGTTAAATCATTTACAAATACGATTTTTTCTTTTGGAATAGAGGCATAATCCAATCTCACAGCTACGTCATATTTGAACCTTCCGATTAAGAAAATTTTATCTATCGACGAATCGTTTAAGAGGGCGAAGTCGACATCCCAAAGCCAAGATAAATCGTTGTAGCTGTAGCGTCTACTCACGTTCTCAAAGCCCATGATGACTGTTTTCATGCCTTTTTGGCTTTTTATATAATTTAGGGATTGAAGGTATGATAGGGAATTCTCATTTTTGGATTCGAGCATCTCTATCGTCCTATTTTGAATAGTTGTTGTTTTTAGCCGTTTACTTTCCTTATTGTTTTCGTTTATCTCTTTTAAAATTTTGTCTTTTGGTATTCCTAGAGTTCTTGAGACCGTATAAGCTAGTAGCGTATAGTATACAGCAAAAAAGACGTTTTTATTTAGAGAAACAGTAGAATTTTCGAGTTTGAAGGTGCCTTTAATTAAATCGACCTTGTCGGCTTCATAATCGGGTTTTCCTCTCCTAAAAGAGCAATTAGGACATTCGTATATTCCTAGATGTCCATAATGATAACTACTATATTTTAATTTAGAGTGACACGAAGGACAATAGGCAAAGTCGACTGGATATGGTGGAGTTTCTTTTAAGTCGTACTCGGTTTGGGAAATTCCATAGGTCGTCAGGCAAGAAGGATGAGAATATTTAGCACGGCAAATGAGAGGGTCGTCTATATTGATAATTAAATGGACGTCTTTGTCGACAGCTTGCATTATCTTTTCGTATATGAAAGAGGGGTCGACATTTCTTGCCGGTTGGTCTCGAGTGACATTTGTAATCGCCAAGTGTGTTATAATGCCCGGTTTAAAAGTTTCTTTTATATGTCTTTCATCCATTTCTAAAAGAAGTATGTCGGCATCCATTTTGTGAGAAAAGATATGAGAATTGTTTAAAACCAACGTCGTAATGGCATTTTTAATGTTACTTCCACTTTTATTCCATATAACTTTTTTTCCAGTATTTTCTAAAATGTGGGCAATCATATTTACTGTTGAGCCTTTACCAGAAGAACCAGTTATGATAACTACATTTTGAGGATATTTTATTTTATCGAGTGGGTTCTTAATCAATTTTAAGACTCTTTCGCCGGGAAAGACTGTACCATTCTTTTTAAAAATTTTACATATCATCGTAACTGTTTTTGAAACAAGTATCGCTAATGTAGTCTTCATCAATATCACCTGTAGCAATTATAACATTTTGAAAAGACTTTAGTCAATTTAATAACCTTTTTGTACTGTTTTGACTTCTAAAAATGAGAAAAATAAAATCTACCCAGTATAATAATAAGTAGAAGGTATAAAAAATATTTTCCAATCTAAAAAAAGAATAAAAAGGTATCTTAAGTCGAAAAGGAGGCATATATTATGACAAAAGATACGGTTATTACAAATGAAAAAAAGATGGATGTCAAAAAATTCTTAAGGGATAAGTATGCTACAAAGCTCTTAAGAGATAAGGA
>CANDHX010000096.1 GCA_947384645.1 uncultured Mycoplasmatota bacterium
AGATAAATGGGTAGCTAGGAAAAACAGGGCTAAACACTGCAATTGTGTAAAAATGTACGATGTCGGGTGGTATAATACTTGTCCTCATCTTTGTAAGTATTGTTATGCCAATTATGATGAAAAAAATGTCTTCAACAATAAGACTTTACACGATATAGATAGTCCTTTATTGATAGGAAATATAAGGGAAACTGACATCATCAAGAAAATCGAAAAATAAAAATATGAGTAAACTAACTCTTTTTTTCTTTGTCAATTTTTGTAAAGTATACATAAATGTTTAAAGCAATTTTCAAATAGCATCATCTTCAAAGTTAGTGAATATTTTTTAATATCGTGTTATAATGATGTTATCGAAGAAAGGTGATTAGATTTGTCCTTAACATTTAGAAGGGTAGTAGCATATTTACTAGATACTATTTTGATTTCGTTAGTGCTTCTTGCTACTTCGGTTTCGCCACTAAATAAAAATTATGAGCGTTTAGCATCTTTAGGAAGCGAATATCGTGAAAAGAGCGATGAATTTTATGAAAAAAGTCAAAGTGAGGATTTGGGAAAAGAAGACTTAGCCATTTTAAATCGAGATTTTAACGATTATGTAGTAGATGTGTTATATGAACAAAATAGGCTTAGCATATATAACGATTGTATAGGAGCGGCTCTTATAATCTTATATTTTGGAATCTTGCCATATTTCATGGGTGGCGAAACTTTAGGAAAAAAGATTATGCAGATACGTGTAAAATCTATCAAAGGTAATAAACTATATTTGTGGCAAACTCTTTTAAGGACTATCGTACTTTTTGGATTGCCTTTTACGATTTTAAATTCGATTCTAGTTTTCTCTTTAAATAAAAATGCATTTGCAAGTTTTAGCGTATATATGACCTTAGCTAGTTGGTGTTTGAACATAGCTTTAGTCATAGCATTTTATGCGAGAAAAGATAATCGGAGCATCCACGATTTAATAGCACTAACTAAAGTAGAAATGAGGGATTAAAAATGGGATACTATTTTATCAGTTACGGACTAACTTTGATAGCACTTTTAATAACGGTGGGAGCACAGATATTTGTAAGTGCCACATTTAATAAATATAAAAAAGAACCGAATATGAAGAGCAAAAGTGGTGCAGAAGCAGCAAGAGAGATTTTAGATAAAAACGGTTTAAAGGAAATCTATGTCGTCGAGACTAAGGGACACCTTACAGACCACTATGACCCAAATAGAAAAGTAATCAGATTATCGAGTGATGTCTATCATAAAGAGTCTATAGCTTCTATTGCTGTTGCAGCTCACGAGTGTGGTCATGCAATTCAAGATAAAGATAACTATACTATGCTTAGAATAAGGGCTTTTTTAGTACCTTTTGTCAATCTTTCTTCTAAACTAGGATATGTGGCAATTCTAATAGGTGTTTTTGCAAATCTTATGAACGTCATATGGTTAGGTATCGGTTTAGAAGCAGTAATATTACTTTTCCAACTAGTCACTTTACCAGTCGAATTCGACGCTTCTAGGCGAGCTTTAAAAGAGTTAGAAGATATGGGTCTATTAACCGACAACGAATTAACCAAAGGAAGGGTCGTTTTGACATCTGCTGCACTAACATATGTCGCCAGTGTTGCAGCTACCGTATTAGAATTATTAAGGCTTATCTTGATATTTACAGATAGGGATAATTGAGAAGAGCAATCGTTTTGTTATTTTTTTATTTTTTGAAAAGAGTGATGAAGTGTGAAACGCAGCTATAGTGTAATTAGAAATTATAAGAAATTTAAACGAATATATCCCGAATTTGTCGTTTTCATCAAGTGTGGAGATTACTATTATACGTACGACAGCGATTCGAGAATAATGATGTATTTATATCGGGTTTTTAGAGAAGATATGAGTTTTAGAATAGAAAAGGTTCGTTTTAAGGAGGTCTTATATAGGCTTCATCAAAATAATTTAAATGTTGTTTTAGCTGGGGAAGCAAAGGCGAACGAATTTTACACACCTTTAGAGAGTCGATATAGAAAAGTAAAAAAGAAGAGCAAAGATTATTATGATGTCACTATTAGTAGCGTGATGAGCTCATAAAAAGCCTGTATAGTCGTCACAGGTGGTTATTATGAATGAGAATTTTTTACTGTATAAACATGTAAAAGAATTTTCTTATGAAATGATGAGATATACAAACAATATCCCTAGAAATCTCATGTATATAAAGGTCAATATGCAAAATTGTTTTGATAATTCTATTAAATTGATACGCTATTATATCGTAAAAACAGTGAGAAAAAGTCATGTTAAATATGAGGAAATCGTCGATTATTCAGTAATCGAAAGCAATTTTAAAGAAATTTGTTCGAAGACGAGACATAAAAATAAAATAGTAAATTACGATTTATTTCATGCCGCCAATATTAACAGTATTTATAATGAACTAAAGGAAAAAAGATATAGACATTCTAAATATAATATTTTTCTCATAAAAGAACCCAAGTACAGGGTTGTCATGAGCGAGAATATAAAGGATTAAATAGTTAACCATATTATTAGCAATGTGTTTTTAAAACCGGCATTATACCCAAAATTAATTGAAGAAAATGTCGCAACTAGAGTGGGAAAAGGAACTAATGCTGCAATAAAATTATGTAAGAAATATTTTATACGGATGATGAATAAATACGAAAATTTTTATATACTGAAATTCGATATTTCAAAGTATTTTTATAATATAAATCACGAAGTATTAAAAAATTTATTGAGCCAAATTTATACAGATAATGACGTATTAAAAATTCTATTCGAAGTAATCGATTCTACTGACGCAAAATATATAAATGGAGAAATCGATAAAGTTATAAATCGAGAAATCGAGAAATTATCTAAAATACAAGGAAAAGAAGCTTTAAAACAAATAGAAGAACTTAAAAAAATTCCTCACTACATCGATGGAAAAGGACTCGGCATAGGTTCATTATCTAATCAAATCTTTGCAGTATTTTATTTAAACGGTTTAGACCACTATATAAAAGAAAATTTAGGTATTAAAGAGTATGTCAGATTTATGGATGACGGGATTATCTTTAGCCCTGATAAGAAATTGTTAAAAGAAATAAAAGAAATTATAAAAATAAAACTCGATGAATTGAAGCTGGAATTAAATTCAAAAACAGATATCTATTCTGCCAAGGGTGGTTTTGAATTCGTTGGATATAGTTTATACTTAAAAATGGCAGGATACTGATAAGAATCAAAAATCAAACTAAAAGAAGAATTAAGAGAAAATTTTTGAATTTGGAAAAGTACGAAGAAGATAAATTAGTTAGAGTAAAAGCCAGTTATAAAGGTATGCTAAATTCTGTACTACGAAGAGCTTTTACAATCGAAATTATAGAAAAGAAAATAATTGATTTTTTAGGGAATAGGTTAAAATTGTGTATGCATTTTTGTTCTAGGCTTTATGACTTTTGTTACGTGGAGCTTCCTTCACGTGGTCGCTCTCGCCTCATAATTTCAATGGGGCTAATTCTAATGTGTTAATGCTCAATACTAACGGCAATTTGAACAATACGAATGTCAATAACAGCGGTGCGGTCGCTCGCAAGCTACCTGTTAAGATTAGATTATTCTAATGTCACCGAGAGTCATCGGGTATATGCCTTATGACGAGAGGAAACATCTATTAAAAGAAATCTATAAAATGATTGGTAACAAATCTATTTCCTGTGGAGATGCTCCCAAATACATATAAAGTACGCCGTGATATGTATAAAAATATGTACTATAGTTATTGGCTTTATAAATAAAAAAAATTAACTAAAGTGTTGTAATTTATAACAATTTGTTGAAATTTGTCGATTAAAAAAGTATAATAAAATGGAACAGTAGAAAGAGGTTTAATGTATGGAAGAAAAGATAAAAAGCTCTAAAACTAAGAAGACACTTATAATATCATTATGTGTAATTACGTTAGTATTTGTGTGCATTTTAGGTACATATGCATATTTACTAACGAATATAAATAATGACGACAAGCAACAAGCGGAGTTAAATACGGGAACGATGCACTTGAGATTTGCCGACGGCGACTCTACGATAAATAAGCAAATCATGCTGGGAGAGACAATTACAAAGGAGTTCACCCTCGAGAATAAGGGAACCCTAGATGCTGGAGCAAGCATAGAGTGGTTAGATATAGTAAACGGGTATATGGAAGGAAGTCTAACTTATACACTAGAACAATCTGAGACAAAGGATTCTGGGTATACTGAAATAATAGAAAAGACTAATGTACCAGTAACAAAAACGGCGTTCACGACGACACTTGCACCAGACCTCGAAGTACCAGCAGGGAAGACATATTATTACAATTTGAAAATAACGTTTAACGATTTACCTACGATAGACCAAAGTGCTGACGCAAATGCAGCATTATATACAAAGTTTGGGGTAAGCGAGACATCAGAAAATAGAAGTTACAGTTTGACGATAGACCTAAATGGCGGAAAATTAAATGGAGTAAGTACAGTAGAAGATGTAAGTATAAAGAATGGTGTAACAAGAGAAATCGGAACGCCAAGAAAAGCAGGTTCAAAGTTTGTAGGTTGGAAAATAATAGGAATGGGAAGCACATTAACAGATGGAATTCTAATAATGGGAAAAGCTAACACGAAGTTAATAGCAGAATATGAAGAAGGTTCAGCAAGTGAAATATTAAGCAAGTTAGGAGTAGAACCAATAGAAGTAACAGATACAGTACCAGACTTTAGTGCGGCAACTACAGCAAATGACGCAGGGGTATATTCAATGGAAGACGACTATGGAATAAGCTATTTCTATAGGGGAGCAGTAACAAACAACTATGTCAAATTTGCTGGCCTTTACTGGAGAATAATCAGAGTAAATGGAGACGGAAGTGTGCGAATCAGATACGACGGGACAAGTGCCCATGCGAATGGAACGAATACGACAAATAGGTTCACACATACAGGCCAAACATATAATGCCAATCATAACGATGCGAAGTATGTAGGATGGATGTATGGGCCAGCAGGAACTGGTGCAAGTACAAGTAAGGCGCAAGCTCAAACAAATACAGCAAATTCAGATATAAAGACACTAGTAGACGGATGGTATAAGACAAATATAGTAGACGCAGGCTACAGCGAGTCTGTAGAGGATACGATATTCTGTAATGATAGAAGTACACCAGGAAGTGGAAAGTATGGAACAGCAAACTCAACATATTATTTATACAATCCAGCAGCATGGAGTTGGTCGCTCTCGCCTTGCAATTATAACAGTCGTGCTAATGAGTTCATTTTGAATACTAGCGGTGATTTGAACTATGCGAATGTCCATAGTCCTGACGGTGCGGTCGCTCCGGTTATCAATCTCTCGTCAGAATACTTCAAAACCTTAAAAGGAACAGGAAGTATGAGTGATCCATTTAG
>CANDHX010000097.1 GCA_947384645.1 uncultured Mycoplasmatota bacterium
ACGCATACCAGAGCCACAATCTGGCGTGTTAACCACTTCACCATAACCGCCATATGCACATACATTTTACCAACAAAATGTAAAAAATGCAACAATTACTATAAAAATACCAAATTATATAGTATAATTCTAAGTAGGATGTGATTACGATGAAAGAATTTTTTATAGAACTTTGGGCAAAAATCTGTGAATACTACGGGTATTATTCAGCTGCCATTCATAAGATTTTACCTGGCGATGTCGGCAACTTAGCTGAATCGGTCATAAATATCACAGTAGCTTGTCTAATAATAAAGTTAGTCGCAGATTTAGCTTTTAGCACTAAAAATCACGGATAAAAGACCTTTAATTTGGTCTTTTAATTTTGAAAAACTACTTTAGTAATTTTAACTCCTTTTATTTGAAGATTGGCCTTTAATTCTTGGTTGTCAAAAGTTTTAAAATAATTGACGACAAAATTATCCAAGATTTCTTTATAAGAAGAGCCTACTGCATAGTCACAAAAGTCGTATGTACAAATGTTTTTAATCTCTTGATGATTTATGCCATTCATCACTTTTTCAAAATTCTTTGTCGATAAATCATCAAATGTTACCTCTCGATTAGAAAGCCCTTGAACGCTGCATACTATAGTAAAAAAAGATATTAGTAATAGAATCATTTTTTTCATAAAAATTCACCACTAGTATTTTCTCCAATGCCAAAAAAACTATGGTGGAAAAAAATGGTTAATTAGTGAACATCTTTTCTAAAAAATAAGCTCCTATCCAACCTATCGAGAGAAAAACCATCCCGACTATAATGCTTACTGGGTCTATAAAAAGGTGGATTAATTCTCTAATTAAAGCTACAATAGAAAATATAGCAAATACTATAATTAACATATAGGTCATCACTCTATAGTTTTTAAAAAGATATGTTATCAGTTTAGATGTGAGTATTAATCCAATAGCCATACCTATAAAAAATGGAACCAAAATGCTAATGCTATAGACGAAATTAGAAAGAGTTAAAAGGTTTGCTAGACTAGATATTATAGCTTCATAATAACCTATTATCATTAAAATTGCCGAACCACTAATGCCCGGAATTACAGTACTTGCAGCATCCAATATGCCACACAATATCAAAGATATAAATTTATGAAAATAGGATTCTTCGAGGATTATTCCTTCGCTAAAATTAGCAATACTAAAAAGATAGAGAGTTATAAAAACTGTTATAGCTATCAAAACTCTTTTCAAATTCAAGTCTTCGTTTTTAACATTTTTTATTATGGAAGTTACTCCAGGTATCATCATGCCTATAAAAGTCATCATAGTCAAAAGATAAAAATTAGTCAAAAAAAACTTTATAGCACGACTTCCAATGACTATAGCCAAAAATACACCACATCCAAAAATAAGCATAAACTTGCGGTTTTTTATAAACGAATTAAAACTGCTAATAGACTCCAAAACTTTTTCGTATATGCCAAAACAAATAGCCATCACAGAACCACTTACTCCAGGAATTATTTTTCCTAATCCGACTATAAAACTTATGATAAATAATTTAAAATTTTCCACATCAAGCCACCTTCTCTTTATAAAGTATATGCGTATATACTCTAATTTTTTGCCTATAATATATTTAAAAGGAAGTGTCTTTAAATGCTCATTATTGTAGGTTCTCGAAGAGAAGGAAATTCGTACAATTTAGCTAACAAAGTAAAAGAAGCTTTTACAAGCGAAAGAATAAACTCTGAAATAATAATCCCTGGCAATCAAAGAATCCACCTTTGCACGGGCTGTATGGATTGTGAAGAAACGGGAGTTTGTGATTTTAAGGACGATATGGAAAAGGATATAGAGAAAATTTTAAAAGAAGATATTATAATGTTTATAACTCCTACGAGGTGGAACCTATTATCAGGTGACCTCAAAATATTTATGGACCGCTTAAACCCTCTTTACTCACGTAAGTTATTAAAAGGTAAAAAAGCTTTATTAGTAGCAATCGGTTCTAAAAGTAAAGATGAATATAGTGCTAATGAAGCTATTCAATCTTTGAGAAGCTTTCTAGAAAGTGCTGGCATGAATTGCCTTTTAACTAAAGAATTTGATGAATGCTTAGATTTTAAAGATATCTTATCTAAAACTGAAGAAGTTTATAGTTTTATAGAAGACATTAAAAAAATAGCAAAAGAAAACTAGAACAACTCTAGTCTTTTTCTTTAAAATCGATATCTATACTTCCGACTCCACCCTCAATTGAAATATAGTTTTCCCCTCTTCCATAAACATTTGTCGGTTTTTCTCCATCGATTCTAACAGAACCGATGCCTTTTTCGGTTTTAATCGTATAACTCTCTTTACTTCCAAACAGTTGAAGTTTAATCGAGCCGACGCCTGCTTCGATTTTGCTATTTCCTAAAACATAACCTTCAATTCGAGTACTTCCCACACCAGTTTCCATTTCTAAATCTTTAAAGGAGCTATTAGTAATATCTGTCTTTCCAGCTCCTCCCTCGATATCAGCTTTATCGAATTTGCAATTATCTATAAACACTGCTCCAGCACCTATATCGAGAGTAAAACTTCTCGCTTCTAATCCCTCTATTGTTGTACGTCCAGCTCCTACGTCGACCTCTATTTCATCTAAAATAGTATTAGCTGGAATATAAACTGTTACAGTGCCTTTAGTACTACCAAGCCAGGTACTTCCCTGTTCTTTAAGTTTTAATTCTCCGTTATTTAAGCTAACCTTTACATCTCTCTTGAGTCCCTTTTTTTCGATTTTGTATTCTTTTCCTTGTCTTATTTCCAAACCGATATCGTCGATGTCTATATCTATTCTTCTAATGTCGACATACTCTTCGAAAGTTTTAACGTCATCGATTAACTCGCCTCTAAAATCATCTTCAAAAAAACTTAGTCTACTTATTATTCCTAGTACTAGTGAAGCGATAGAACAAATGATGAAAACTGCTAAACCTATAGCCAAATATTTTATAGTTTTTTCAAAAGCATTCATTTAATATCGACTCCCCCGAATAGAGCAAAAGCATCTATATAAATAGTCTTCGTATTTTTCTTTTTGTCCTTTTTAGTTACGAAATTTTCTACTCCTCCAAAAATTCTAGTAGAACGAACCTTTACTTCACAATCCTCGGGTACCAAAATTTCGACCGATGCAAAGATGGAACTAACCTTAATAGAAGCTTCACTTTTTATTTTGGCATCTCTAATATCCAAAGTACCTTGTCCAAAAACAGCTTCGATTATGGAGCCTTTGTATTCTCCTGTTACATCTCTTTTTTCTTCGCCTAAAATAACATTAAAATTTTCTAGCCCTTCTGTATTGACAGAACTCATTTTCTCTTTTACCTCTGAACTCAATAATTCTTTAAACACGATGGAAAAACCGACTATTATCAATATAACTGGCACGATTAATTTCCAAAACATGTGAAAACTTATTAACCCTTGAGCACATAGAAAGAAAAATAGACCAATAGTAAAACCGATTAGAGAACCCGTTCTATCTTTTCCACTTATAAATTCTATCGCACATGGTACCATTATAAACAACGTCCACCAACCGTGAAAAAATATGTTTATGTCGGCAAAACCTAGTTCACGCATTACAAAGATGATACCTAAAACGATTAAAACAAAACCCCACAAAATCTTTGATACATTCTTCATATATTATTAATCCTCTTTCTAGACAGATTATAGCACAGTATTAAGTTTATGTAAAATTAAATCAAAAAAGCTCTGTAGATAGAGCTTTTAACACTTTAAAAAGAATTTACTGTTAATCTTTATCACTTATCTCATCTTGAACGTAAATGTTTTTACTAGGCACATAGATATTAGATACGTCTTTTAATGAATAGTTGTAATCTCTATCAGTTGCTAAAAGCATTACATTTTTATCAGAATTGATATTTTTACCATCTTTAGTAAACACTAAATAAATATCATCTGTTATATCCTCTTTAAAGTATGTTATAGAAGCATAATTAGTTGCTTCAAACGTTAGTTCATTAAATTCTGTTATATGACTCGCATCTAGTAGTTCTTTTAACTTTATTCCAACATAATGATTGGTAACCGTCTCCCATCCATTGTCTATTCCAGCATCAAACTCATATACAAGGACACTCATTTTAGCTAAATTAACATTAGTGATATTACTCATAATAGAACCCGTAATAGTTAACTCAAATTCAGGGAAGTTACCTTTATATTCTTTTACCCCAGACACTTCTTTAGCAGATAATTTACTGTTATTTGAATAAACTAATTGAGGATTATTTTTTTTATTTACAAAAAATATTATTCCACCTACTATAATTAAAGAAATCGCTATTATTCCAATTATGGCTTTTAAATTTTTATTCTTATTTATATTTTCGTCCATATTTTTTCCTACTTTCATTTTTTATTTATTTTTAAAATTTTCCATCAATCTGCTCTATATGGATCTGACATAGTGCCAGTTCCGTGTAATGCTTTGAAGTATGTGGATGATAGATTGATAACCGGAGCTACTCCCGCATTAAGCTTGTCAGTTAGATTAACATTAGCATAATGAAGATTCCCATCATAAGTAATCATTATCATATGAGCTACATTATAATGAAAAGCACGTGGAGAAAGAGTCCAACTCCATGAATTAGCGGGATTATATAAATAGTACTTCGAATTTTCTGTGAACATTTTTCCGCTTCCTGCTGCCACTACTTCATCTGCCGTTATTAATCCTACTGGATATGTCAATGCTCCATTTCCTTTTGTTGTATTACTTACTGTAAATGCATCGTTTTTTTGCGGACATGTAAATGTTGGAGTATAATTACTTTTTCCCATTCCATTAGCCAATCTGGCATAAGCTCCATACATAGTAGTATTTGTTCTATATCCTAATCCTGTATCAGCTGATTGGCCTGTTGCTGATGATCCTGGTGTACTTCTATCATTACAAAATATTGAGTCTGCCACAACATTATTGAATCCTTTATTTACTATATTTGTTTTATACCAATCTTCGACCATTTGTTTGATATCTGAACTGGCTATATTAGTTTGAGCTTGAGATTTTGAAGTGCTTGCTGTAGTCCCACTTGGTCCATACATCCACCCGACATATTTATTATCAGTATAATTAGTATTATATACTTGTCCCGTTTTTATAAATCTATCAAATGTGCCCGAACCATTCGAATAAGCATAAGTACCATCATATCTGATTCGTACACTATCATCTCCATTTATTCGGATTATTCTCCAATAGAAGTTTGCAAATTTTACATAGTTGTTTGTTACTGCTCCCCTATAGAAATATGAAG
>CANDHX010000098.1 GCA_947384645.1 uncultured Mycoplasmatota bacterium
AAACCGTGTCTCGACTCGATTCTCTCGATTAAGTGGTTCTTCCCTTCGTCGCTCGAATTGTAGACTAAATCGATACAAGCTTGGTCTAAAGCAACGGGGTCAGTTGAAGCAAGTATTCCTATATCGCTCATGCATGGATCTTCTGCTACAGCGCAACAATCGCAGTCGACACTCATATTAGACATTACATTGATGAAAACAATTTTATCCCTATATAAATCGGTTATCGTTTTAGCAGCATCAGCCATCGACTTTAAAAACAAATCGACATCTACATTGAACATATCATCAAAGCTAGCGTTTTCTTTGCCACCTGTATGGATATATCTTTTGCCTTCACTTGATGCAAGACCTATAGAAATGTTTTTTAAAGCTCCACCATAGCCTCCCATAGGATGACCTTTGAAGTGAGAAAGCACCAAAAGTGCATCGTAATTTTTCATATTGGCACCGACTATATTTTTCTTTATGACTTCTCCATTTGGATTGAATAAAACATCTTCTTTACTGGCATCTAAAATATCGACATCGAAATATTTACTCCACCCGTGTTTTTTCATCAGTTCTTGATGTTTCTTAGTTGTATTTCTTGCTCCTTCATAAGCAGTATTGCATTCGACTACCGTTCCACCTACATGGTCAATGATATCTTTCATAAACGTGGGTTTTAAATAGTTTTGATTGCCTTCCTCTCCAGAATGCAATTTGACGGCCACATTCCCTTCTAATTTAACTCCGACATTCTGATATATTTTGACTAAACTTTCGGGAGTTATCTCTCGTGTAAAAAATACTTTTTTCTTATTCATAATTTCCTAACCTTTCTTATTATTTACTATCTCTTAAAATATCGGCAAGTAACTTTTTAAAAATGTCGATTACCATCTCTTTATTTTCGCTTCTACTATTTTTATTTACTTCGATAACTTTGTCATAATATATGTCAAAGTCTCTATCATAGATACTTAAGTAGACTATATTATCTTGTCCAAATTCGTTATTTTTATCAACTCGATTTAACTTTCCAGTTACTCCTACACCTATGTTTGCCATTGCATATTCGGCAATCCGTTTACTCATCTCGTGTGCTGTATCCATACTGTAAACGCTATACATATTTATTATATCTTCATTTACACCCATTTTAATTTTAAATTCATTAGAATAAGTTACAGCACTAAACTTTATGACATCACTTGCTCTTTCTACATTTGTTATAGCATTAGCTATGCCACCTCCCGTACACGATTCCATTGTGCTAATCGTTTTATTTTGCGATTTTAACAACTCTACTATATTTTCCATAGAAACTTCTCTCCAGATTTTATACAATAAAACCCCATATGGGGCTTTGGAAAAACAAAATGGTGAGTGATATAGGACTTGAACCTACGACCTCCACGATGTCAACGTGGCGCTCTAACCAGCTGAGCTAACCACTCACAAGTTATAATAATATTTTATATTTTTTTTCATCTCTTGTCCAGTCTTTTTTATTTGAGTTTAGGTATTTCATAAAAAAAACCTGTCGCTTATCCTCTCACAGGCTCCATATCGATAAATCTTATATCTTTATTTAAAGATTTTAGTCTTCTTTTGACTTTTTTTTCTATGTTCAAATACTTTCTAATCGTTATATTTTCATTTACTTTAACTTGAAGAAAGACACTATAGTAAGTTGACATATTTATAATCCGTACTCCTTTAACTTCTAAGCCTTTTATGTCTTTTAATTCAAAGACTATATCTTCCCTGATTTCATTATTTTCTATATCGTTAGTTAATAGTCCTCTTATATTAGAAACGACCATTTTAATAGAAATATAGAATACATAAATCGCTATTCCTAAACACCCCATTTTATCGAGACTCACACTTTTAGGGATAAATTCGTAAAAAAAGGAGGCTATCATTATGATGAATACTACACATGTAGATATAAAATCAGCACGAGATTCTTTAAAAGCTTCTATCATCAATTCGCTTTTGTATTTTTTGCCGAAGTATTGAAGTATTATCAAAACGACAGATTTTAAAATCATAATTATGAGTAATATAAATACCAAATCGATATTTGGAACGAACTCTCCTTCAAAAAAGAAAAATTGATACAATACAAATATTCCTATCAAGAAAAGCAAAAAACCTGTAAAAAGATTGGCTATGTAATAAACTTGCCCATAACCAAAAGGATATGTTTTGTTAGACCTCCGTTTTCCTATTTTATTGGCAATCAAACTTGTGATATCGGTAACAAAATCGATAAACGATTGTATCGAGTCGGCAATTAAAGTCGAAAATGAAAAAACGATGCCAGATATCAATTTTAATATTGCTACCAATAGATTAAATATCGTTGTAATTGCTATTATTCTATTTTCTTTCATTTTCTACCCTCTTTTTCTATTACAACCTTTTTTAAATATTTGTATCGATGAATAGTTTAATTTTTATTTTAACTCCTAACAGATAAAAAATAAAAAAATTAGGATATAATTCAAAGTTAGTTTTTTAATGCCATATTTAGAGTTAACTTAAATAACATTTAGATTCTCTAAATAGTCTGGTGATTGTTGCTCGCATATTCATTATATTACAATTTTCTCAAAAATAAAAGACTGTTATTCTTTGTCAACAGCCTGAGTCCATAATAACAAGTATTATGAACTTTTTCTATCTAATCGAACTATCCTAGTGTTCGGGTAATTCCAACAATGGAGCGAATGGCGTAGATATCTACAACTTTTTTCGCTTCTTAACGATTTGATATATATAATATCAATCACTAGTAATATTTTAACACAAAAACTAATAAATTTCGATATTTTTTGTAAGTTTCCTTAAAAAGTCTGAACAACAAAAGTTTCATCTGTTTGTAAATCATAAAATTCATAACCATTTATCGTTACTTCAAAAATTTCATTCTCATAATTTAATGATTTTATTAAATTATTATCTATTAAATCTTGTAAAGATTTTTTCCAATATGCTCGTTCTTTAGCAGTATATTCTCCTAAAGAAATGTTAAAATTTCCACCGCTAGTTTGTAAAATTTCTCCAGCTAAAGTCTTCAAATAATATAATTGATTATTACCATCATCTTCAACCATAGCTTTTAATATTGTAAAAGCTCGATCATCTATATTTAATCCATTATTATTTTTTATTTTATCTACTTTAAAATGCCTTTTATTTTTTTGATTATTAGTTGCTGTGATTTCTATATTATTATCACTAATTAATTTGATTTCTTGTATTATTTCATCAACATTGTTATATCTCTTATCAATTTCTCTTGTTATACATTTATTAACAACCTTGGCAATTTTGCTATTATCAATTTTTAAATTAGTCTTGCCTGTAAAAATAAACCATAAAACTACACCTATAGCATATATTTCGTTTTTTATATTATAATCTTTAAAACTAGTTAAAGTATCATCAATTATTGTGCCTCGAATTTCTGAATCTGTTCTAGTTAATTCCAAATTTAAATCTTTAAGTAGTCCAAAATCAGATATTTTAACAATAACGAAATTATCATCAAATTCTTTGATAAGAATATTATTAAAACTAATGTCCCTATGATACAAATCTTTACTATGTAAATATTTTAAACCTTTTAAAAATTGAAGTGCAATATTTTTTCTATAATGAAAAGTCATAAAATCTTTGTTATTATTAGATACTATATAATCTTTTAAAGTATAATCACAGTATTCCATAATGTAACTATTTTCTTCATCGTTAAAGGAATATGCTTTTAAAATATATGGATTTGAAATTAAATTCATTTTTTCAAATTCTAATTTGAATCTTTGAAGTTCTTTTCCTTCTATATCTTTTTTTAACTTTTTCATGGCAAATTTTTTATTTGTTAGTGGTTCATTAAATACATAAACATTAGCATAAGCACCATTTCCTTTTAGTTTTAGTTTAACTTTTTCTAGAAATTTTTGTTTATTTATTATTAAACTTTCATTAATTTTAAAAATTGGCTCATATCTTTTTAGAGTGATTTTTTTATATTCTTTCGGAATTTCACTTCCTCCAGAGGTACTTAAAAAAGTGTAACAATAATCAATACATTTTTTATAATCTTCATCGAGAGAAAATGAATAGTTAGTATTTTTTAATGTTGCTTGTAATTCATTTATATGCTCAATTATATAAATTAATTTTCTACTTTCATTTGCAGTATAATGCCCATTACTTACACGATCGTTCATATATCTTAATAATTCATCAAGTTCCTGATGAAAATAAATAAAATAAGGTTTAATTTTATTATCATAATCATTATATATGTCAATATATTGTTGTTTTGCTTTGAAATCTATATTGTTAAAATGAATAAAATTATTAAGAATGTTATTTAATTTTTCATCATCCATAAAAAAATTCTCCTTTCTAGAATGTATAGATAATATTGTAACATACCTTTTTGCATTCACCAATGTCAATTGCTAAAAATTAATTTTGTTTTTTGCTATTATAAGGTTAAAAAAAGTTCAAAATGATGTTATAATTATTTATGAAATGTAGGAGGTATTGAATATGAAGAAAAATAAAAATTTATTAATTCAACCATTTTTAAAATGGGCAGGTGGAAAAAGACAATTAATACCTCAAATGGAAAAATATCTAAAAAAGATAAAATATACATGCTATTATGAGCCTTTTATTGGTGGAGGCTCTATATTATTTTATCTCCAACCTAATAAAGCAATTATAAATGACTATAATAAAGATTTAATTGAGTGTTATAAATGCATTAAAAATAATTATGATGAATTAATAGTAGAACTTGAGAAATATGAAACTATGAATAATGAAAATGATTTTTATAGAATCAGAGAATATGATCGTAAAGAAGAATACAAAAATTGGACTTCTGTTGAGAAGTCTGCAAGGCTAATTTATCTTAATAGAACATGTTATAATGGACTTTTTAGACTTAATAGTTCTGGTCAATTTAATACACCATTCGGAAAATACAAAAATCCAAATATTTGCAATAAACCTGTGTTGAAAGCTTTACATGATTATTTTACCAATAATGATATCGAATTTTTGCAAGGAGATTTTGAAGAATGCTGTAAAGATGCTCCAAGTGGGTCTCTTATCTATTTTGATCCACCATACGATCAATTTGATGAACAAGTA
>CANDHX010000099.1 GCA_947384645.1 uncultured Mycoplasmatota bacterium
CGAGATTCCGGATTGTGACTGGAGTTCAGACGTGTGCTCTTCCGATCTGACGAAACCTTTTACCACTTCAAAGTTTACATCGGCTTCGAGTAGAGCCATTCTTATTTCCCTTACGGCATCATCTATATTATCCTCTGTAATTTTTCCCATGCCTTTTATATTTTTAATCGCATTACTAATTCGGTCTCCCATGTATTCAAACATATTTATTTCACCCATATGTATTATACCTTAAAATATCCAAAAGAAAAAGTATTTTAACTACTTGAATTTTCCTGACCATATGATATACTTTAACACGTAAGCACTAAAAAAGTGCAAAGAAAGGAAGTAAATAATGTGGAACTAAAAGGAAGTAAAACCGAAGCAAACTTAATGGCTGCTTTTGCTGGAGAGTCTCAAGCCAGAAATAAATATACATATTACGCTAGCCAAGCAAAAAAAGAAGGATACGAACAAATTGCTGCAATTTTTGAAGAAACTGCCAACAATGAAAAAGAACACGCTAAAATGTGGTTTAAAGAATTGCATGGAGGTTCTGTTCCAAGCACAATAGAAAATTTAAAAGATGCAGCTGCTGGTGAGAACTTCGAATGGACTGATATGTACAAAGAATTTGCAGAAACTGCTAAAAACGAAGGCTTCGACCAAATTGCTAAACTATTCGAAATGGTCGGCGAAATCGAAAAAAATCATGAAGAAAGGTATCTTAAATTACTTGGAAATGTGGAAAAAGACGAAGTTTTCCACAAAAGCGAAGATACAGTTTGGATTTGCCGCAACTGTGGACATGTATACTATGGTAAAGATGCCCTTAAAGTATGTCCAGTATGCAAACATCCCGAGTCTTACATGGAACTAAAAGCTACAAATTATTAAAATTCGGTACACCCGAATTTTTTTCTATGATTTTTTCTAAACTTATGAGATAATAACACCAAATTTACCTGGAGGAGATATGATGCTTTTGAATGAACCGAACTATCAACTGTTGCTAGCTTTAGTCGAATGTTACAGATTTATATTCGATATTAGATGCTTCATGGCTTCTGGAATTTCCAATTTAAGTCGAGAAGAAAAGATAAAATTCATAGAAGAATATGCGGAAATTCCCAAAAAGATTGATGCTCTTGCCAATCACTTTTCCAAAAATACTCTTCCTGCTTCTATTGAAAATATAGATATCGACTTCGTTAATGCGGTGATAGAAAGACTTATAAAAGACTACCCCGAATCGAAAAGACACCTAGAACAGATTTTATTGGATTTAAAATATCTAATAGATTTTACAACCGATTTCAATGGAATTATCGAAGAAATCAGAAAATTTATAGAGCTCACTGGTCTTCAAGAGCATATACCTCTCAAGAAGGCCACCGACCACTTATCTAGCATCTTAGCTTTTAAGAAGGCTTGGCAAAAAGAAAACATAATATAAATAGATTAAGGAAAAACCTTCCCTCAGTTATTATTATCCACTTAAAATGAACAATTTGTTTATCTAACTTAAAAAATGCCAACGATGTTGACACTTTTTAATTATTTTTATACGTTTTATAAAACTGCATCGCTCTTTCAATATCTCTTTTAGTAAACCTTTATTTTAGGATGAATAGTTACCATAAAGTCTGTTAATAATTTCTCTCGAACTCTCAAGTGATACACGTGTTCTTTCTATTTAGCCACTTCTTTGATATACTCACCCATATCTAAACAATACTACTAACTAAAATTTATCTCCTCTATAAAGGTTTCAATTATCAATTGAGCTTCATCATTTCTTTTGCTAACTCTTCCTTTTAATTTATAGAGCTTGCCCTCTTCTAGTTTAGATACGATATCGAAACTCTTAGGAAAAACTACAGCATTACCTCCCCTCGTATCATCGGATATATCGACAAAAGCCATTTTCTCGCCGTTCTTGGTGTTGATAACTTTTATTTTATCCACAAATACAACCACGTTTATTACTCTATTCATATACAATTCAAACTTAGAAATTTTTACTATATCATTTCCTTCATACTTACTAGCGGGATGTCCAGATACATAAAAGCCGAATAAATCTATCTCCGAATATTCAGTATCTTCTTCGAGAGAAATTTCTAATTCTGGCTTCATTACCAACGCTTCATCTAAACTTTCTATTAATTCGATATATGTATAAGCGGTGTCGATGTTATTTAATAAAGTATTTTTTGAAACGCCAAAACAGTCCATAGCTCCTGCCTTTATGAGCACTTCTATCGCTTGTCTATTTATTCCTTTTTTACTTACCTTTTTTATAAAATCGAAGTAATCACTATAAGGTCTATTTCCTATTATGACCTCGCTTTGCAACGAACTTATTCCAATAATCGAGGTTAAAGGTAAAAGCACTTTACCACTTTCTACTGAATACTCACTAGAACTACTCGTTATATCGGGTTTCGTTATCATCAATCCTCTTTTTTTGGCTTCTTCGATGACGTCACGAATTTTTACACTGCTTCCCTTATTCATGTTCAAAGTATTTACTTGTACGACGTCGCCGTAGTGAGCTTTCATATAAGCCATTTGATAGCCGACTAAGGCATAGACGACTGAATGCGATTTATTAAAACCGTAGTCGGCGAATTTTAAGATTAAATCGTATACCGCTTTAGCTGTTTCCTCTTTATAACCCTTCTTGGTAGCTCTATCTATAAAACGAACTTTCTCGTTTTCCATTACATCCTTTTTCTTCTTACTCATAGCTCGCCTGATGATATCCGCTTCGGCAAAAGAATATCCACCCATCAAAACCAATATCTGCATTATTTGCTCTTGATATATGATAATGCCGAAAGTACTTCTCAAAATAGGCTCTAAATCGGGATGTAAAAAGCTGATCTTCTTTACTCCATTTCGCCTATCGATGTACTCATCTATATTCTCCATTGGTCCTGGTCTAAATAAAGCTATTGCTGCTGTCAAGTCGTCGAACTTGGAAGGCTTTAACTTTCTTAAAAAATTAGTCATACCTGAAGTATTAAATTGAAAGATATCCTCAGTTTTACCAGAAGAAAGAACTTTATAAGTTGCAGCATCGTCTAAAGGTATTCGCCTAATATCGAAATTGGGATTCTTTAATTTTACCATATCGATTTGTCTATGCAAAATAGTCAAGTTTCTAACTGCCAAAAAGTCCATTTTTAATAGTCCCAACTTCTCTAAATATTCTGCCGTATAACCAGTTAATAACCCATCGCTTGTCTTAAAAGTCGGTATTATTTCAAGAAGCGGAATGCTCGAGATGATAACGCCAGCTGCATGGATTGTCGTGTGTTTTTTAAGCCCTTCTAATTTCATGCTGATTTTATAGAACTGTTCTAAACCTTTTGCCTTTACAAAATCTATTATTTCTCTTTTGCGGGCGTTATCTCTTAAAGAGAGTTTGGGTTCGATTAACTTCGAAAGATTAGAGACTATCTCTTCATCTATACCCATGATTTTACCGACATCCCTTATGACTTGTCTTGCTTTTAGGGTACCATAAGCGACGATTAAAGATACAAATCTGTCGCCATATTTACTCCTGACATAATTTATGACATCGTTTCTTTGCTCATCCTCGAAATCCATATCGATATCCGGCATCGTCACACGTTCGGGATTTAAAAATCTTTCGAACAACAAATCGTATTCGATTGGGTCGACATCTGTTATTCCCAAAGTATAAGAAACTAAAGACCCCGCTGCACTACCACGCCCTACGGCTAATCCCTTCTTTTTAGCATACTTGACATAGTCGTAGACGATTAAAAAATAGTCGACAAAGCCCATTTTGCTTATCACATCTAACTCGTATTTGAGTCTTTTTTTATATGCATCGCTTACTTTTCCATTGAGACGCTTAATTAATCCTTTCAAAGATAAACTGTATAGAATTTTTTTAGACTCCTCCAAAGAACCAGAATATTTAGGAATGTACTTTTTAGAGAAATCGAATTCTAAATTCAATTCGCTTACAAATGAGAAAATAGTCTTTATGTCGAACTCACTTGCATTAAGTATATAATTGTCCCCTCTTTGATACACGTCATCGCCGATTTTATAGAGTATGTCCAAGAAAAATTCATCCCGTTTTTCAAAACACATTACTTCGTTTAAAAACAGCACATTTTGATTTATCATACGAGCCTTATCGAGTTCGTTTTCGTTTTTATATCCCAAGTAAACTTCAAATCCGGTTTTAATTCTATTGTATAAATTGTAATTTTGATAAGGAAGAACTGCCGACAAGCCTTCATTGTATTTAAATAGCTCGTTTATTGTAAGCTTTCCGTTGCCGATTAAATCGTTTATTTTTAATATGTTTTGATAACCTATATAGTTCTTGATATAAAGATATATCTTATTATCCCCGATTTTAACGACCATACCAAAAACCGGTTTGATATTTGCCTGTTTGCATTTTTCATAAAAATCCATGAATGCATAAGGATTATCGTCTAAAATGCCAGCGTATTCCCCATTTACACTTTTAGCATAACCGACGATGTCGCCTACTTTTAAAAGACTTTTTAGAAGAGAATAATCGGTTTTAAAACTTATCGGCACATAGTTCATAATTATCCTCCCTTAACAAAATTGTAACACATTTAATATCAAATGAAAATAAAACAAAGAATTGCAACAACTAAACTCTTTGTGTTAAAATTACTATAGGAGGGTTTGAAAAATGGGAAAAAAGAAAAAAAGATATGTGTCATACACTCCTTTTATACAAGGCAAAAATGGAGAATTAATACCTATAAATATGTATAGCACACTAGAATATACTGAGGAAGAACTGTTACTTCGTCTATCGACAGATGAAGCGATAAATTTCATAGAAAATGCTTTAAGTGAAGTAAGAAAGTACGAGGGTTCTACTCTCTTTTGCGATTATGGTTACTTCGTCGAAGCAGCGTTTAGTAAATCCAAAAACTCAAGTGATATGACGCCACCCAAAAGTATCATGTTAGATAACGATTTGAGAAAAATTACGATAAGAGTATCAATCCAAAAAGACGGTATTCTCCATTATGAAAAAAAAGAATTCGTAATCCACGATAAAGACTTCAGAAATTCGCCAGTAAAAAAGAGTAAAAAAGATTCAAAAGAGAGAATATAAAAATATTGACAAAA
>CANDHX010000100.1 GCA_947384645.1 uncultured Mycoplasmatota bacterium
GATTCCGGATTGTGACTGGAGTTCAGACGTGTGCTCTTCCGATCTTTCCATAAGTCTCGTTTTAAAATGATTTGTTTTAGCAAAATTTATTATTTTCTGATAGCTATCCTCACCTTTAACTGCATCGATTATGACGACTTTTCCTTCTAAAAGAGTATAATATATTTTGTATTGATTTCTTCCCTTAACCCATATTCTATAAGGTAAATTGCCAGCTTGAACTTCGATATCGCCATTTATAAAACCGTGTAAAATTTTATTGAGCAAAGACTCATAAGATTTATGACTATCTTTTGGCATTCCTGCGATGCTTTTATAAAACTTTGACACTTCTACACTTTTACCTTTCGAATCTGTAAGAGTATCCATTATATAAAATAAAGACACCTCGTCTACTGAGCCTTTAGGTTTTGCACCTAAAAGCAAAGTTAACATATCGAACATTTCATCTAATTCGTTTCTTAACAAGTTCCTATCTTCTTGACAGGCAGCTTCATCCATTAGAGATAGATTTAAATCGATATCGTCAAGTATTCCAGTAGCCTGTTTTTTACTTCGAGCAAGGTTATATAGCTCTATTTCTTCTATAGATAAATTTTCTTTTCTCAATTTTTCCAATGCTCTTTTGTGGTTTTGAACTTCTATAGTAGCCAAGATGTCGAGCATCTGGTCTATTAAATCCTCTTTTTTAGAACTGCTAATCTGAGACTTAGATAAAATCTCTTCGAACTCCTCTATTCCACAAGGTTTTATGACAAGTCCGTTTTTTACATATTCGTCTATTGGATTGTTGCAAGGTACTACATCTAAAGAGACCTCTTCTTCTTTTTCTTTTGGTTCATCGTTTTCTCTCATTGCACTTTTTCTTTTAAGCTCTTTTAAATATGAAAACATGCAAAGACTAGCAACACTTTTACCGATCGGTTGTTCATCTTCTAGTAGTCTATCGAATATCAGTAGAAGCTTTACAAATTCATCTCGGCTAATTTCAAAATTTGGATTTCCATAGACGATATATAATCCCATAGAAACCATTATTACGCTCATCGATTCTGCATAAACTATATTTGGTATATTAACCAATTTTTCACTAAAGAGGTCTAAATATTCCTTATAAAGATTTATAAAAGCTTCCATATTCTCTGTACTGATTGTCAAATCGTCTCTAATATACTCAGCCATTTTCTTTTCATAATCGAATAGCAGACGTTCTAACTCGTTAGGTAGTTCATCTGCCTTTTTATTATTTGCATTTAATTTAATTCCAGATACCATGAGATATGAATACCCTAAATCTTTTCCACACGAAGTAAGTGTAATGAGCGGCAATCCATAAGTTATATCTTTAAAACCTTCTACACTTAGTGATGAAAGTAAAGTAGAGGCGTTTTCTATGTTCGACTTTAAGAACTTTGCACAATCCTCTAATCTATGAAGTAAATCGACTCCTTCTATTTTTTCCTTACCATCAATCAATTCTTTACATACTATAATAGCTCTTCCAAAGACTTCGATATCTGTATGAAAGATTAAAGATTTATTAATGCTTTCAATTGCATTATTTATATCTTCTAAGGTTTCTTTATAAACTTTTATAATGGTATTTATAGAACCACGAATTAAATTGCATACTGTTTTATTGACTCTCATCACATTCATCTCCATAAATGTAATTTATTATAACAAAGGTAAAAAAGAAGTCAACCAAAAAAGTAAAATAATCTAACTTATTTTACTTTTCATCAACTTAATGAGAAGTTTTACGGTTTCATCCCACTTTTTTTGAAAATCTTGATTCCGTTTTCCTTCTTTTAATAGATATTCGAGTTCTTCGATGACATAGTTAAAGGAATAATCTTCATTATAATTAAGGGCATTCTTAAAATCTTTTGAAAATTCTTCATCGCTAGCCCACAATTTAAAAAACTCGTCCTTATTCCAATTTTTCTCATATTCCAATAAAAGTCCTATATCATCTTTATTCATCATAGTCATCCCATTATAAATATAACAGAGCTAAATTTGTTTTGCAACAAGTATTAAACTTTTACTAAGATAATAAGTAAAGATTATTCATTACAATTATTTTATCAAACCCTCCAACGTACTGAGAATACGTTATAAATTTTTAGAAAAAATAAAAAGTTAACTTTACACTAACTTTTATTCATCTAACAAAAATGCACTATCTGGTGTAACGCTGAAATTAGGAGTATAGACGACCCAATCGGTGACGTCTTCGACAGTATACCAACTTTCATACCCTTCATGGATATCGTCAAAATAATACGGCTCCTGTGTTAGTCTAGCTTTAAACCTATCTTTTTTAAATTCCAAGAGTTCGAACCATATGTGCTCGTACCTTTTTTCTTTCTCGGAAAAAAGTCCTATTTTAATTATTATTGAATTATCTTTATTTTTAAAAGCTTTCTTTAAATAGTCGAACTTTTCCATGGCTAAATCTTTCATCCTTTGAGTTTCCTCATCGCTATAGAAAAATAACGGATTGTCTCCCCAAAGTTCATCGTATAAGGAGAGTTTGCTTAAGATTTGTTTCTTCTCATCTTCCTCGCTTTTATACAAAAATACGATGCTAGTTTTACTGTTATGACCATTTTTTCTATCTTCTAGTCCGCCCATATTGAGCTTCTTATATTCTTGTATTCCCTTTGTCCAAGATACACAAGTCACGACGACCGGATACCCGTTGATTAACTGACCTATATAAGCCCCTTCATACCTAGGCTCACTCTTTTCTTTTCTATCTACTAAGTACATCGCATAAGTAAGAAGCAAATTATAGTAATTCTGTTGATTGGCTTCCTCGACCTCCAATGCCTCCAATTCGGTTAATCCACAGCGGCATAGCCCATGAGTATGAAGCCAAACTTTTTTATGCTTACCGATTACGCCTTGGACGGTAAAGAGATTTTTTGCACTAGGCAATACTTTTGAATTGGCAGTCATTCTAACCCACCTAGCAGCGAGCATTCTCTCAGCACTTTCATCCAAAACGCCTACGTAATCTTCGACCATGATATCAGCTAACTTCAATTGCAAATGATAACACTTCTTGACGTTTTCATTGAACTTCATAAAAATGGTTATGGCTTTTTTTGCCTTCAAAATATTGGTTCTTTCATCATCTGTAAAGACTATGCCGTTTAAATAATACTCGGGAACATTTACGCCACCTACAAAAATGCCAACTTCGTACTCTTCTTTTTGATACTCAATATTTATATATAGAGTAGTCTCCTCTAATTTATAATTTTGATTTATAAGCTTAACTTCCTTAGATTTTTCTAATCTATTAATCGCTTCTTTTAATAAATCCTCTTCGTCCTTGCGAGGTATAATCATCATGTATGATTTTTCTTCCCAGTAGCCAAGAGGTGCTTCTACTAGCTCTTTCTTTTTAAACACATTCTTACTTCCTTTCTTAAATAGTACGATAAAATTATAGCATTTCTACTTTAATATGTAAATTGATGTAAGACTTTTTAAAATATTATTATCCTAATCAAAAAAGCTAAAACGATGGAAATTAAAACGCTACAAACGCTACTTTTAACATCCTTATATAGAAGAAGGAAAGCCGATAAAAAGATTAATAAGTCTATAACACTTTTTATATCGATATACCACATGCCAAAACTAAAAGAAACAAAAAACATCGCTGCTAATATAAATACATCTATCCAAAAAGATAATTTCCCACGTCCCTTAGCATACCAACATATAAAGGCGAGTAAGGGAGAAATTAAAGTTATTAAATACCAAAACATCATATAACTTTTTGGATTAAAGCCACTAAATAAAATCGTATAAAAGTGATAACTTAGACACATCCCCATAAAGAATACAAACACGTTTAAGCTAGCCCTAAAAGGACTACTGCTATAAAAAGAAATTATAAGAGCAAATAATAACCAAATGCCAAGAGAAGAAAAAACGTTTCTTAAATCTAATAGTCCTATGAGATGTTGCCACCCAATCGAATCGTTTATACTCAAATTATCTAACCATTTTGAGAGTACTCCTAAAATAATTCCAGCTGCTAGAATTAAAAATGTATCGATTATTTTATTTTGTAATCTCTTGTTATTGTCATTACTTCTTATTTTTTCTAAACTTTTTATCACTTATTTCATCTCCCGACGACAACTTACATAAACTGAACAGATATATTTAGCTATCATAATTTTACCAAAAAAAGGGCAAATACTCTACTATTTGCACCTCTACTATTTTAAAATGGAAAAAAGTAAATTTGAAAGTTCTTGTTCTGTTATATTGTGTGTTTCGATATCGAAATTATATCCATTATAAACAAACTCTGTAAAATAAATATTTTCATACTTATAAATCTTTAATTCTATTTCCTTTATCTTGGTAATTTTACTGCCCTCTTCGCTAAAATAATAATCTCGTATAGGCTTATTATCTTCGGAGTACTTAATGCTCACTTCTCTTTCAAAGTCGTCTGTATAGACGATTTCATAATTTCCTAATATATCATAATTTATGCTCTCTTTGTTTTCTCTAAAATAAAATATGTAATTATAAGTTTTAATTAAATCGCTTGGTAAATCGATTAGTCCAAAAGGCTTTAAAAAATTTATATCGTTTTGTTCTACCACTTTAACGTCGGCATCTAATTTAAAATTAGAGCTTCCACTTTTATTGTCGATTTCATTGATATTTAAAGTCACATTATTTATCGAATCAACAAAAGGTTTATTTTTTAATCCATTTTTATTTAATTGAAGTTTTAAAAATAGACCACCACCTATTAAAGCAGCTAAACAAATAGGTACTAAAGACCACTTCCAAACTTTATTAATTTTTTCTTGTTTACTTTCGTATATTTTCATAATAATCTCCTCGTAACATTTTTCTAAATCGTATTCTTCTTCTATAACTCGTTTTAATTTTTCCTTATTTGTCATCATCATTCCCTCCATTTCCGAAATTGATTTTTAACTCCTTTAATGTTCTATAAAGTAAATGTTTTATATATGATTCGCTCGAGTTTAACTCTATGGAAATTTCTTTAATACTCAAATCCAAACGATAAAATAAGTAAAATACTTTCGGAGATCGGAAGAGCGTCGTGTAGGGAAAGAGTGTAACTGTAGGTGTA
>CANDHX010000101.1 GCA_947384645.1 uncultured Mycoplasmatota bacterium
TATGCTGTAATTATATCAGCTTTTCTTTGCGAAGAAAACTTACTCTTTTTTACTGTAAAATGTACTAGTAAATTGACATCGAAGTCCAAAAATGTTAGAATTTACTTATCGATGAAAGGAATGCAATAGATGTATGAAAATATTTATTAAAGATATAAGACATTTTCATATTGTGCACTTCTTCTAAAAAAATTTAATATTTAGGAGAGATGCGATTTTGCATGCATTTCCCTTTTTAGTTAATAATTTAAAACTATACAGGGATTTGTCTTGTATAGTTTTTTAGATAAGAAAGGATTTATTATGAAAAAAAAGTTGGAACTTAAAAATGTCAAGGGAAGTTATGATTATTCGCCAGAAGAACAGAGCATAAGATACTTTATACAGGATACTTTGAGAAGCATTTTTACGAGGTATGGATATAAACCTCTTGAAACTCCAATATTAAGCTATTACGACATGCTTGCTGGTAAGTATGAAAGCGATAACGATTTATTGTGCGAAATCTATAGATTAACCGACCAAGGTAAAAGAAAACTCGGTCTTAGATATGATTTAACAGTCCCGTTCGCTAAGTATATAGCTCTTACTAAAGACTTGAGATTGCCTTTTAAAAGATTTGAAATAGGAAAAGTTTTTAGAGATGGACCGGTAAAAACGGGAAGAGATAGAGAGTTTTTGCAATGCGATGTCGATGTAGTTGGTCTTTCAGGAGTCGATATAGAAGGGGAACTTATAAGTCTTTGGTTTAATGGATTTAAAGCTTTGGGAATAGACGTCTATGTAAAATATAATAGCCGCAATTTGATGAGAGGCATTATAGAAGTTGTAACATCTTTTAGGGATGAGCAAATCGATAGAGTAGTCACCGTATTAGATAAATTGGATAAGTTATCAAAAGATGAAATAAAGAGTGAACTAATAAAAGTTGGCGTCACGGAGTGCGATAAGTTATTAGAATACTTCGATATGGATATAGAGGATTTAGAAAAAGAATTTAATAACAGCAATAATGAAATGTTACTAAAGGGCATAGAAGAAATCTTAGAATTAAAAAGCATATTAGAGGCCTTAGGATATCAAAAAGACGCCGTATTTTGTCCATCATTGGCAAGAGGGCAAGACTATTATACGGGAAATGTATTTGAAGTTTATGCTAAAAACGACGAATTGACTTGTAGTCTTGGAGGAGGAGGTAGATACGATAAGATGATTACCGAATTCATTCAAGATGGAAACACTTATCCAGCAGTAGGTGTCAGTTTTGGATTATCTACCATTTATGAGATATTAAAAAGAAGAGTCACTCAAAAATACAATTCTACATTCATTTTGATAGCTCCTTTAAATACTATGATCGACTCTTTGATTTTGGCTAATACTATTCGTGACATAGGCATAAATGTCGAAGTAGATATGAGGAATAGTAAGTTAAAGAAATCTTTTGAATATGCGGATAAAGAGAAAATTCCCTTTGTCATAGTATATGGAGAAGATGAAGTAAAAAATGGAAAATTTAAAATGAAAAACATGATTACAAAAGAAGAAGTTGAGATTAGTTTAAGCAATTTAGATAAATTAGCTTTGATGGTAAAGGTTAATAAATGACTTATAACGAAATTAAAACGCCTGGAGAACTTCTTTTATATATGGACTCAATTGAATACGATGAAACCGATGTCATCGATTGGAAACTCAATAGCTCGATACTCACTTCAAAAGAAAAGAAAGGTAACTGCTTCGATCAAGTCGAATTAGAAAGAGATTGGTTTTTAAAACACGATTATGAATTTAAGACTTTCTTCATATGGTTTTCTTTAGATGTGGAAAATCCGTATCTTATGCACAGCTATTTAGTGTATAAGAAAGATGACAAATACTATTACTTTGAGCATGCCGATAGCTTACACAAAGGAATTCATGAGTTTTCCTCCTATTTAGAAGCAGTGGAATATCAAATGAAGGAACATCTGAAACTCAATAATAGAATATCTCCCTTAAAACAAGAAGTCATCGAACGTCTATACGTATATGAATTTGGAAAACCAGTAGATAATGCTTCATTCGATGAATATCTAGATAACATTTTAGATAATGGAATATTATGGATATAAAATAAATACCCTAAGAAAATGATTTTAGGGTTTTTATAATGAAGTTAGCCTACTATTAAAGATTACGTCAATACGATAAGATGCTTTGTAAAGTTATCTATGTTATTTCTTTAAAAAAGAATTATTATAAAAACAAAATGCAAATCTAAAAATCCGATATTTTTACTAATAATAATGGGTCCGATACTTATATATTTAAAGAAAACGGAGAATTTACTTTCACTTTTGAAGATATCGATGGAAATGAAGGTACTGCAGTTGCTAAGGTAGATTGGATAGATAAAGATTTACCTTCTGCCGATGTGGATTATGAACTTGACGAGAATAAGAAGGTTGTTATTTCTTTAGATGACATTAGTGAGGATGTCTATTTGCTAGATAAAAATAATGCTAAAATTAATTTTATAGAAGTCAAAGATGGAAAAGCTAACAAAATTAGTTATTTAGATAAAAATAGTGAAGTAACTAAAATTGTAGAAGTCGATTCAAACGGTTCTATCGATAAAATTACTTATAAAAATACTAGTAATAAAGTTCCTCAAGTTGATACTTTTACGACAATAATTACTAATGGAGAAGTCACCAGTGAAGACTATTATGATGAAGATGGAAAATTGATAACTATAACAGAAGCTGAAAAAGAATCTTTAAAAACTCTTAATACTACAGTTTCTAATCCACTTGAGTACACTCTTGAAACAAGCGGAGATTATGAGTTTAAACTATTAGATAAAGCTGAGAATCTTACAATAAAAAGTATAAAGGTTAACTATAATAATGATGTTATTTTAGCTAGTGATATCAGTTACAACATAACTAAGTTAACTAATAAAGACGTCGATGCTCAAATAAATGCTTATGTTATCGAAGAAGATGGGCAAAAAAGTAACGCTCAAATATTGAATAGTGAAACAAAATACACATTCTCTGAAAACGGTACTTTTACATTTAATTATAAAAACAGTAAAGATAAAGATGACTACAATGTCGAAGTTCATACTGCAAGTGTAACATGGATCGATAAAGTTGCTCCTAGGGCAGAAGTAAAATATACCGCTTTAGATAATGGTAATGTTAAAGCTACTTTAATAAACGAAAGCGAAGCAATTAATATTATAAACAGGGAATATGTCTTCACTGAAAATGGTTCTTTCACTTTTGAATTTGTAGATATGGCTGGAAATAAAGGATACGCAACAGCTGTTGTCGATTCAATAAAAAAGGAAGAGGAAAAGCCAAATCCAGAACCAGTCCCAGACCCCATTCCTCAGCCAAATCCAGACCCTAAGCCGACTTTAAAACCAGATGATAACAAAAATAATAATAGCAATAGCACTAGCAATAAAAATTATGGCAGTAGTAATAATACTAATACTTCTAACAAAGATGACATTTCATCAAGTGACGATAAAACTAGCGAAAATGAAAACAAAGATAAAGATAAGCCTTCAAAAGATGAAAGCTCGTCAAATGATAAAAAACCTGAAGGAAATAAAACTGAAACTAATTCTAGGGAAGAAGAAAAAAATAAAAGTTCTATATTAAAATATATAATCTGTATTTCGGTTATAATCGTCCTTTTAGTAGGTATTGCTTATTTTTTAGTAAACAAAAATAGAGCAATTTAAAAAGTCTAAAAAAATATTTAGGCTTTTTCTTTTTGATTTTTATCTATATAAGTTTTCTACTAAATCGTCAAACGGAACATACTCTTTTATCTGTTTAGAGTCTAGCATGATACTTTGTAAGTTATTAAACAATTCTTCTTCGATGTGAGGAGTTTTTAACCAACTATCAGCATCTTTGTATCTTTTTACTATAGTAATTAAATCGTTAATAGACGTGTCTGGGAATTGTCCTATAATTTCTTCAGCTATTACTTTGGGTTCTTCGTTTTCACAAAATTTTAAGCCTTTTGCTATAGCATTTGTGAACTTTTCTAATAATTCTTTATTATCTTCAATATAGCTCTTTTTAGCATTGAATGCTGTATAAGGCATGTCACCAGACTTGCTTCCGATATTATCAACTACGTGTCCAAAACCCATATTTACTAACTTCGTAGCATTTGGTTCAAACAGATTGACAAAGTCTCCTTCACCACCTATAAATGCACTTGTAAGAGATGCAAAATCGACAGATGTATTAATCTTTACTTTAGATTTTTCGATTTTGGCATTTTTTAGGGCATTTTCAAAGTTTAATTCTGGCATTCCACCGGTTCTTCCAGCTAATACTTCTTTGCCTTCTAAATCTTTCCAATCGAAGTCATCAATTTTTGTTCTCGATACTAAAAATTGTCCATCTCTTTTAGTTAGCCCGGCAAATGTTTTAATGTAGTCTTTTTCGCCCCCGTTATAAATATAAATAGTAGCTTCTGGTCCACAAAAACCAACTTCGACGTCGTCACTCAAGACGGCAGCTGTAACATTATTAGCTCCACTTATCAAAGTAAGGTCTATTTTTATACCTTCGTCTTTGAAATATCCTTTCTCCATAGCTATATATAAAGGAGCATAAAAAGCACTGTGTGTAACTTCACCTAAATGAATTACTTTTAAATCATTAGTTTTGCTTTCTTCATCTTTACATCCCGTAATAGAAAATAATCCGATCGTAAGTATAAATAGACAAAGAATGCTTTTAAAAACATTTTTTTTCAAAATTATCACCAACCACTATATAGTATGAAAAAGGGGATTTTTGGTGATTATAAAAATGTAAAGTTAATAATAATAGGTTGTTTAGATAAAGTAAATCGTGGTATATTTAAATCGAATGAAATGAGGATTTGATTTATGGATTATAATAGTAATGATAAAACTTCCAGTTTAGCTATGACACATATGGCAGGGGCAATTCTATCTTTTGGAGTTTTGCTTGTGACATTTAGATCGGAAGAGCACACGTCTGAACTCCAGTCACAATCCGGAATCTC
>CANDHX010000102.1 GCA_947384645.1 uncultured Mycoplasmatota bacterium
CCCCCGTTATTAACCTAACTCCAGATTACTTCAAAACCTTAATAGGAACAGGTACCATGGCCGACCCTTTTAGAGTCGAAGGTGTTGCCCCGTAAAATTTATACTTGTAATATACGACAAGAAATATTATAATCATATTAGAGGAACACGCTAGAGCAAGCGTGTGTCCCCATTTGGTTACACACAGCCGATACTCTTCACAGATATCGAAGGCTGTGGTTTTTTCTTTAAGTAATTATTTTATCAAAAGATAAATGATAATACCTAAAGTGATATATAAAAATATGATTAAATGACGATTGGTCTTTTGCATATTTTACATAACCTCCTTTTTCTTGAGTTAACTCTTACACCAAAACCACCTGTGAATAATTTTTGTGAAGAAAAATGGAGAAACAAACAAACCCTCTTTAAGCATGTTCGGTAATCTATTAAAACACAGCCATAAAACAATGTCAAATCGCATATCTAAAAGGGAAATTTGGCAAAAAGCGAACTTTGTAATACTCGGTTATAAAAATTTTCTAAAATGATGTAAGAAGAGCGATTTTTAATAAGTTTTCTATTGACTCTCTATACTAGTTGTGATATATTATTTTTGCATTTAAATTTCGGTTCTACTTAGGTAGAACCTAGATTTATGGGAATTTTGATACACCGGGGTGTGTGTACATAGAAAGGAAAAGTTATGGCAACAATTAACCAGATTGTAAGAAAGGGCAGAGGAAAAAAAGTTAGAAAAGGTAAAAGTCCTGCTTTAAATGTAGGTTTAAACAGTTTAAAGAGAAAAGCAACCGATACTAACCATCCTCAAATGAGAGGTGTTTGTACCCGTGTTGGAACAAAAACACCTAAAAAACCGAACTCAGCTCTTCGTAAATACGCACGTGTTAGACTTTCTAATGGACGTGAAGTCGATACTTATATACCAGGAGAAGGACACAATTTACAAGAACACAGTGTTGTATTAGTACGTGGAGGTCGTGTAAAAGACTTAATCGGTGTTCGTTATCACATCGTACGTGGTGCACTAGATACACAAGGCGTAAACGAACGTAAACAAGGACGTAGTAAATACGGTACTAAAAAACCAAAGAAATAAGATAAAATATAAAGGAGGAAAATTATGCGTAAAAGACGTGCGGTAAAACGAGATGTCCTAGCGGACCCTATATATAATTCAAAAGTAGTTACTAAACTTATAAATCAAATCATGCACGATGGAAAACGTGGTACTGCTGAGAAAATTTTATATGAGGCATTCGATATCGTTAAAGAAAAAACTAATGAAGACCCAATAGAAGTCTTCAATAAAGCTATGGAAAACATCAAACCTGCATTAGAGGTTAAATCTCGTCGTGTGGGTGGAAGTAATGTACAAGTTCCACTAGAAGTAAGTGGTACTCGTAGTCAAGCTTTAGCACTTCGTTGGCTAGTAAATTATGCTAGACTTAGAAATGGTAAAGGAATGGCACTCAACTTAGCTAATGAAATTATGGATGCTGCAAATGGCGTTGGTGGAGCTGTTAAAAAGCGTGAAGATACTCACAAAATGGCTGAAGCTAATAAGGCATTTGCTCACTATAGATGGTAGGAGGAATAAATTATGGGAAAAAGAGATGTACCTATTGACCATTTAAGAAATATAGGTATTATGGCACATATAGATGCCGGTAAAACAACTACAACTGAACGTATTTTATTCCATACAGGAATAACTCATAAAATCGGAGAAACTCACGATGGTGAGTCTCAAATGGACTGGATGGACCAAGAAAAAGAAAGAGGTATCACTATCACAAGTGCAGCTACAACTGCTCATTGGAAGGGATATAGACTCAATATCATAGATACTCCAGGACACGTCGATTTTACAATCGAAGTTCAAAGAAGTCTTCGGGTGCTAGATGGTGCGGTTGCTCTAATCGATGCTCAAGCTGGTGTTGAACCTCAAACAGAGACCGTTTGGAGACAAGCAAATGAATATAAAGTACCGAGAATGATTTGTGCAAACAAAATGGGCAAAATAGGAGCAGACTTCTATTATAGTTTAGGCACTATTAAAGATAGATTAGGTGCAAATGCAGCTCCTATCGAACTTCCAATTGGTGCTGAAAACGAGTTCTGTGGTGTCGTAAATCTAGTTACGATGAAAGCTTACAAGTTCGATGGAACTGAACAAGAAAATGCAGAAGAAATCGAAATACCAGCTGACTTAAAAGATAAGGCAAACGAGTATAGAACTAAACTTATCGAAGCAGTAGCTGATTTTGATGAAGAATTGATGATGAATTACTTAGACGGAAAAGAAATTACTGAGGAAGCTTTAAAGGCTGCAATCCGTAAAGCTACTTTATCTGTCGAGTTCTTCCCAGTACTATGTGCTGATGCATTATCTAACCAAGGTATTAAACCACTTTTGGATGCTATCATCGATTACTTACCTGCTCCAACCGATGTCGAAGCTATAGAATGTACAGATAAAAACGGCAATGATGTACTTCGTCATCCAAGTGATTCTGAACCATTCACAGCTTTAGCATTTAAGATTATGGCTGACCCATTTGTTGGACGTTTGTCATTCTTCCGTGTATATTCTGGAGTACTACAAAGCGGTTCATACGTTTTAAACTCTACTAAAGGTGAAAAAGAACGTATCGGTCGTGTACTTCAAATGCATGCTAACCAAAGGAAAGAGATTACAGAAGTTTATGCTGGAGAAATCGCAGCTGCTGTCGGACTTAAATATACAACTACTGCTGATACTTTGTGCGATGAAAAAAATCCTTGCATCATGAAGGGTATGGAATTCCCAGAACCTGTTATCGATATAGCTATCGAACCTAAGAGCAAGGGCGATCAAGATAAGATGGCTTTAGCTATTCAAAAACTTGTCGAAGAAGATCCGACTCTAAGAGTTAAAACAGATTCTGAAACTGGACAAACAGTATTATCTGGTATGGGAGAATTGCATTTAGATATCATCGTAGACCGTTTAAAACGTGAATACAATGTCGAATGTAATAAAGGGCGCCCACAAGTTGCTTATCGTGAGACAATCACTAAGGCCGCTGAATGTGAAGGTAAATATATCAAACAGTCTGGTGGTCGTGGACAATATGGACACGTATGGGTTAGATTTGAACCTAATCCTGGAAAAGGTTATGAATTCGTCGACGAAGTTGTCGGTGGTGTAGTACCTCGTGAATATATTCCAGTCACAGATAAAGGTCTTCAAGAAGCAATGGCAGGTGGTGTTTTAGCCGGATATCCTGTTGTCGACGTTAAAGCTACTTTATATGATGGATCATATCACGATGTCGACTCATCTGAAATGGCCTTTAAAATTGCAGCAAGTCTTGCATTAAAAGAGGCTAAGAACAAATGTAATGTCGTGCTTCTAGAACCTATTATGAAGGTTACTGTCGATGTTCCAGAAGAATATCTAGGTAACGTAATGGGTGACTTGACTAGTCGTCGTGGTCGTCCACTCGGACAAGAATCTATCGGAAATACTTTGAGGATTTCTGCTATGGTTCCATTATCTGAGATGTTTGGTTATGCGACAGATTTGCGTAGTAATACTCAAGGTCGTGGAAACTTCCAAATGGAGAAAGATCATTACGAAGAAGTTCCTAAATCTATCGCCGATGAAATTATCAAAAAGAATAGTGGTAATTAACGATTTAAAAAAGGCGTTTTGATTTATGGGACGAGGAAAGTTTAAACACAATAAAAAGTGTACACAGGTTCAAAATGATGAATTTAAAAGTGGACTTTCTCTTGGTGCTACAAAAGCTTTAAGTAACTGTTCAAAGGAAGATAGGGAAAAAGAGACCTTATCTCCTTTGAGTAGTGAATATTACGTCAAAAGGGGCTTTAGTAGAGAACAAGCTGAAAAAATGGCAGAGCTTTATACGGGCTTTGACGAATTTGAAAGAGAGTTTGCTTTAGACTATTTAGATGACCAAGATTATTTGAAGGAGTCACTTCCTATTAAAGAAATTTCAATAGATGGTGAAACCGTTCCAGTAGTCGAATTCAGCACTCCAGATGAAACCATTTTTGTAAGTGCTCTATTGTATGAAGGCAATTCTATTCATCCAGAAGAAATCGAAATAGATGAAGAAGAACCGGCAACACTTTTAAAGAGTTCCTATGGAACATATGAAACCGTCGGAAAAAGAATTTCTTTATCGCCCAAAAAAGGTTATAAAAGATGAGAGAAGACGCTAGTAAAAGCGATGTAATCATAGGTACTATTGGGCACGCCGATTATAAAAAGACAACTCTGAGTGAGGCAATCGATAAATATATCGATAAGTCTCAAATGAGTGGTTGCAGCAAAAGGACTTTGGAAAGCGATTTACAAGAAAAGGTAACTACTTCTATAAATTCGTCTAAATCGGCGGAATTCGATAGGATTTTACAATGTGCGACGCTTATCAGTTTGCTTTATAACAAAAGGGAATTATTAAAACTTATGGGGCGAAATGAAAATCAGAAAAGGTTTATGATGAGACCTTTAAATAAAAGAAAAATCTTTTCGTCAAGAGATTATAAATAATATGACGCTTAATAAAAATAGTACTTGATATTTAAACAAGTATTAGATAAAATAATATTAATTAAAGAAAGGAAAATTAATTATGGCAAGAGAAAAATTTGACCGTAGTAAAACACACGTTAATATTGGTACTATTGGACACGTTGACCATGGTAAAACAACATTAACTGCTGCTATTACAAAATATTTTGGTAAAACTTTCATGGACTATGCGTCTATCGATAGTGCACCAGAAGAAAGAGAACGTGGTATTACTATTAATACTGCACACGTAGAGTATGAAACAGACAAACGTCACTATGCTCACGTTGACTGCCCAGGACATGCTGACTATGTTAAAAACATGATTACTGGTGCTGCTCAAATGGATGGTGCTATCTTAGTTATTGCTGCTACAGATGGACCTATGGCTCAAACTCGTGAGCACATCTTATTAAGATCGGAAGAGCACACGTCTGAACTCCAGTCACAATCCGGAATCTC
>CANDHX010000103.1 GCA_947384645.1 uncultured Mycoplasmatota bacterium
TCTTTCCCTACACGACGCTCTTCCGATCTGAAGAAGTTATTACACCTTATTTAACTTTTAGAGAAGTATCAAAGAAAGACACTATCGATGTATTTAAATCGTATCCAATTAATCCCATAAAAATAGAAACAAAAAGTGATAAAATTACGATAAGCGGCCTTAAGGATAGGGAAGTTCAGAAAAAAATAAACGATAAATTGTCTATCTTAGATAATAGTAAAAATGAATATGGAAATTTTAATTGTAGTACAACTTTTAATTTTTCTAATGTGTTGAGTATAAGCTGTAGTGACGATAAAAGTCTAAATATAAATCTCGTTACTGGTGATGAGATAGAATTAGAGGACATCTTTAATAAAGATACAGACATCTATTCAGCACTTCTTAAAAGCAATTATAGTCAATTATGCCAATGGCATGGATGCGGTTTGGATGCCGAACAAAATAGTGAATACGAAAATGATATCGAAAACATAATTGCGGATAACTTACGAAAAATTAAAAATAAGGAATACAGTTTAGCTCTATACGATACAGGAGTTCAAATTAAATATAAAAATAGTGATGATTTAAATTTTGATTATACATCTGTTAATTACTATGATTTTATCGATGATATAACTATTCTCGATAGATTTTTAGACAATAGTATATATGAAGAAAAAGTAAGCAGTTATTGTGAAGTTAATAATTGTGAATATAAAATAAAAGAAAATCAAGATGATTATTATATGGGATATGAGTATTTAAACGATAAAGCTTACATGTATTATTTAGTATCTAATTATACGAAATATGATGCTGGCTTCGATAGAAAATTTCAAGAAGAAAAGCTCGATATAAACCGAATAGGGAAGTTATTAATAGATGAAATTATCGAAAAAGAAAATTTAGGTGCTAAAGGCAATCAATATACCTATTATGCAATACGGGTAAATATATTTAGCTATTCCAAAGATAAATATCATGTTTGCTATACTATTACCAAAAAAGAATTCGAAAAAAATGAATTCATTAAATATAGATTAGAGTTTACAGATGCTAAGTATATAAGTAGAAATAATATCAGTAAGGTTAATATGCTTCTCGATAAAAATTACAAAATCGATTATTTAGATGATAATCCCAAGTCTATGTATCACAATTTTGAAAATAAACTTTACAATTACATATTAAACGATGTCAAAACAAATGAGGATAGTCCTTTTTCTTCCTATTTAGAATGTTATGAAGAGTCATGCGAAGAAAGTATCGATTTTCACAATCTCATAGATGAAGCAAGTTATGTCATAGATAAAGAAAATAATAGAATGTTTATGTATTATATAGATGATAGCTTAGGTGTGACAGCATTGGAAGTGAGAGCCTTCATACCACTAGATGTGTTTATAGATAAGAATGATGTTGCCAATAGTAACGATAGCATGAGCACAATTGAATAGAAAAATTTAATTTTAGAAATCATTTGATAATAGTCTACTTTTTTTGGTATAATCGTATCAGAAGGTAGGCTTTTATTATGTATTTAGTACTAGTTAGACATGGTGAGTCTGTTTGGAATAAAGAAAACAGGTTTACTGGGTGGACAGACGTCGATTTATCTAAGAAAGGAATAGAAGAAGCAGAGAAGGCAGGTAAGCTTTTAAAAGACGAGGAAATAGATTTTAATATTTCTTATACTTCTCTTTTAAAAAGAGCTAATGATACATTAAAATATATATTAGACGAGTTGAATATCAATCCCATTATTAAAAGAACTTATAAATTAAACGAAAGACATTATGGTGCTTTACAAGGATTAAACAAAGATGAAACGAAAGAAAAGTATGGCGAAGAACAGGTAAAGTTGTGGCGAAGGAGTTACGATGTAAGACCGCCAGAGCTATCACTCGATGATTTAAGACATCCTGCAAACGATATAAAGTATCAAAGCATTCCTAAAGAAGAACTTCCATTGTCGGAAAGTCTTAAAGACACTTATAAAAGAGTGGTTGAGTATTATTTAGATGAAGTAAAACCTCATTTGGAAAAAGAAAACGTCTTAATTGTAGCACATGGAAATAGCCTTCGAGCTCTCATTAAGTATTTAGAAAACATAAGCGATGAAGATATAGTAAATTTAGAAATACCTACCGGCGTACCAATCGTTTTTAAGCTTGACGGCGATTTAAATATAGTAGAAAAGAGAATACTTTAGATGAGAAGTTGTAGTACTATATTTATAATATTTATGTTTTATGCCTTTTTGGGATGGTGTTTTGAAATGGTTCACATGGGAATAACCACTCGTGAAGTAGTCAATAGGGGGTTCTTAAATGGACCTATTATTCCGATTTATGGAGTGGGAATGTCTTTGTTTTTAATATTGTTAAGCCCTTTTAAAAATCGTGTTTTTCTTACTACTATTTTGATAGTTGGGATTTGTTCGGTTCTCGAATATGCTACGAGTTATGTTATGGAAAAAATATACGGCATAAGGTGGTGGGACTACGAAGATAAATTTCTAAATTTAAACGGTCGAATTTGTTTTGAAACGATGAGTTTATTCACCATTTTAGCTTTATTCGTAATATACTTTATCCATCCGGTCTTTTCTAAAGCAATAAACGGCTTCTCTACACCGATATTATGTGGTGTAGCTCTCATGTTATTAGTCTTTTTTATAGCAGATTGGATACTATCTAATATAATAGTAAGAGATTTCTTGCAAGCTCATATCGAATCGATTAGAAAAGATAAGACTCCTTTAATAAAAGATTATGCAATGAAGCTTTTGAGAGATAGATTTTAGGATTTTTAAAAGTTTTTTTATTAAAGAAAGAAATTGGTAATCGGATTTATGCAAACAATTTAAAAAACTCTTGTAATATATAAAAATAAATAATATAATCATATTAAGAGAAGCACACTAAAGATACTAGCGTGTTCTCTATGTTTAGATTTGCACGACTAAATAACCTTTAAAGGGTAATCTAGCCGTGTTTTTTGTTATTATATTTTAATCGATAAGATTAAAATGATAAATAGCAATAAATATATTATAAAGTATAGTTTATAATTACTACTCATAAATACTCCTCCTAAAATATAATTACCAAAACCATCCCTTTTAAAGTTTATATATAATTTTAAGAGAACAGAGCTAGAAATGTGTGCTTCGATTTAATATTAAAACACAGCCATAAGCGATTGTCAAACCGCCTATTCTATTAGGAAAATTGGCAAAATTTATTTTTTGCTTTTTGGATATACAAAAACTTCAAAACGAAGCAATTTGACTAAGGCTAGCAAAAGAATTCTTATTTTTTTGCTAAATTGCAAATTTTAAAATAAGGTATCTGACATCTTTTTTTAATCGATAAACACTAAATTTATTTCCAAAAAGTCTCAAATTATATTGGTAATAATTTCTAGGTGTGTTATACTAATAAAGTAGGAGATTTTATATATGATATATTTAGATTATTCAGCAACAACTCCAGTCAGCAAAGAAGTATTGGATAGTTATATTAAAGTTACAAAAGATTTTATAGGTAACCCAAATTCGCTTCACTCTTTAGGCGAGAAATCGAATGAACTCATGAAAAGTGCAACTAAGCAGATAGGCGAAGTTTTAGATATAAATGAAAATGAAATTATATATACAAGCGGTTCGACTGAGGCCAATAATATGGCATTATTAGGATATTGTCTTAAAAACCAAAATAGAGGAAAAAATGTCGTCGTATCGAAATTAGAACATCCCTCTATTTACGGAATATGCGATAGATTAAAGGAACTAGGATTTACAATCACTTATGTCAATAACAATGCCGAAGGTCTAATAGATTTCGACGATTTAAGGGATAAAATTAAAGAAGATACTATATTAGTCAGTATAGTTGCTGTAAATAGCGAATTGGGGCTAAGACAGCCGCTTAAAACCTTGAGACAAATAATAAAAAAACAAAACGAGAATACCATTTTACATTCGGATATGACCCAAGCAGTTGGTAAAGTGCCAGTAAATTTACACGATGTTGACATGGCGTCACTAACTAGTCACAAAATTTATGGTCCTAAAGGTATTGGGATGCTTTACAAAAACGAAAAAGTCAATATAGAGCCGTTAATCTATGGAACAAAGGGCAGTCTTAGAAGCGGCACTCCTAATCTTCCTTTGATAGTAGCTTTTTCAAAAGCGCTTCGTTTAGCTGTGACTAACGTCTCTAAAAACGAATCGATAGTCAAACTTTTAAACGATAAACTTACACAGACTATTTTAAAGTATCCAAAGATAAAGATTAATAAAACGCCGTATTCCATACCACACATATTTAACATAAGCCTTATGAATATCAAGCCGGAGACTTTTATCCACGCTCTAGAAAAAAGAGATATCTACGTTGGATCTAACACGGCTTGCTCGAAAGGCGACATATCTAGTACGATATTAGCCGTCTATGCCGATGAAGTAAGGGCTAAAACGTCTCTTAGAATATGTTTGTCTCACTTGACGAGTTTTGATGATATAAATAAATTTTTATATTCTTTCGATATAGTGTATAATAAGTTATCAGAACTCGGGTGAGAAAATGAATAAGTTGATTATTATTAAATATGGAGAGCTTACTACTAAAAAAGGAAATATAAAGTTTTTTATAAAGACTCTTAAGAAAAATATAGAAAGCGTTTTAGAGGGGTACGACTATAGAATTGAATTCGATAGCGGTAGAATGTTTATCTTTTCAAACGAATTAGAGAGCATAGAAAAAAAGCTCGAATACGTTTTTGGCATTCACGAAATCGTCATAGGGTATGAATTCGATTCGACTGATATAGAGGACTTGAAGAATAATTTAGTAGAATTGTTACAGGACTTTGAGATTGATACTTTTAAAGTCAGAACAAAAAGAAGTTATAAAGAATATCCTATATCTTCTATGGAAGTCAGTCGCATTTTAGGCGGAGTTGTATTAAAAAATAAACCTAATTCAAAGGTCGACGTACATAGCCCTAAATTGAT
>CANDHX010000104.1 GCA_947384645.1 uncultured Mycoplasmatota bacterium
AACGAAGTTTTGATAATAATTAATGATATAAAAGTAATGGTGATAAATATGTACTATACAGAAAGAATAGCTTGGATAAGAGATTGTCGTAATGTCACACAAAAAGAATTAGCAAGTGCACTTGGTATCAAACCTCAACAGTACATACGTTACGAAAAAGGAATAAACATAATGCCTATTACACATCTTCCCAAAATATGCAAATACTTAGATACATCGGCTGACTATATATTAGGACTGACGGATGAAATGAAGGAATGTCCTAAAGAAAAAGCTAAAGAAACAGTTTATCATTAAAAAACAAAACAAAAAAGGATAACGCATCAGTTGTCCTTTTGATTTTTCTTAAACTCCTTACAAGCGGCATCCAAAGCCTTAAAAAGCTTATCGATGTCTTTTTGATTTTTTATTCTAGCCCCACTAGCATGAGCGTGACCTCCGCCATTAAATTTAGAAGCAACTTCATTAATCGCTGGTCCCCGACTTCTTATATTTACTTTAAACAATCCTAGCTTTTCATCATAAGAAACCAAAGCCCAACAAAGAATCTCTTTAATATTGTTAAAGTTATTAACCAAGTTAGAAGCTGTTCCTGCATCAACTTTATACTTTTCAATTACTTTTTTATCTATCTTTAACGATGCAAAACCATTTGCTGTAACTTTTAAATGTTCTGTAATATAAGATTGAAATTTAACTTCATTTAAAGGTCTCAAATAAAGACGAGGATAAACAGATGTTATATCTATCTTAGAATTTTTTATAAGAATAGACATCAGTTCTAAAGTTTTGCCTCCAGGACTCGTAAATAAAAACCTATCTGAGTCTGCTACAACCCCTATAAATAAGTTTTCTGCTATATCTTTATTTGCTCTAAAACGAGCCGTAATCAAAAATTCCGTAATCATTTCACAAGCACTTGAAGCGTTTTCATCGACCCATTCTATGTCGCCCATTTTATCTTCAAAAGGGTGATGGTCTATTTTAATAACTTCGGCATATTTTTCTATATTAGCTCCATCAATTCGAGATATATTTGGACAATCCAAAACGAATAATAAAGCATTCTCTAACTTCTCTTCGTTTACTTTATCCAAAATGCCATAACTTTTATACTTTGCAACAGGAGTACCTACTGCATATACACTTTTTGAAGGATATCTGAGTTTTATTGCATCTCTCAAGGCAATTTGACTGGCAACTGCATCTGGGTCAGGTCCTATATGTCTTGCTATAACAATCGTATTATATTCTTTAATTCTCTTAGCAATTGCTCTGATTTTAGAGTTCATAAAGAACACCTCGCTTCTATTTAATAAGTTCGTAAGTATCTTCTGCAATCATTAGTTCTTCATTAGTTGGTACAATATAAACTGGAATACTAGAATCATCACTACTAATTAAAGTCATCTTGCCTCTTACATTGTTGCGTTCTTTATCGATTTTAACACCTAAAGAGGAGATTAAATTACCTATAGCTTCTCGAGTCAAAATGCTATTTTCGCCTAAGCCAGCAGTAAATGTTATTACATCTGCTCCATTTAACATATTGTTATACATTGCGATATAATTGGCTACACTTTTGCACAACATGTCGTTTGCTAATTGACATCTTTCGTTTCCCTCTTTGATGCCATCTTCGATATCACGAGAATCCGAACTAACTCCGCTTATTCCTAATAACCCGCTCTTTTTATTTAAATCGTTTACGACTTCTTCGCAGGTTTTATTTTCTTTTTTCATGATGAATGGAATTATACTAGCATCCACGTCTCCCGAACGAGTACCCATGATTACACCAGCTAATGGAGTAAATCCCATAGTCGTATGTAGAACTTTTCCTGAATCTATTGCACATAAACTAGAACCGTTTCCGATGTGACAATTTATAACTTTCAATTTATCGTTTTTTAATTCTTCACAAATCGTCTTATAAACATATCTATGACTAGTACCGTGAAAACCATATCTTCTTACACCATACTTTTGATACCATTCGTAAGGTACACCATATAAATAATCTTCTTTATCCATCGTTTGATGAAATGCCGTATCGAATACTGCAACTTGTGCTACGTTTGGAAGAGCTTTCATAAAAGTCCTAATACCTAATATATTAGCTGGATTGTGTATTGGAGCGAGTTCTATACACTCTTCTGCTGCTTCTAATACTTCATCATTTATGATGACACTTTTAGAAAATTTATTGCCTCCATGTACTAGTCTATGACCTACACCATCTAAATCCTCTAAACTAGAGATAACTTTGTTCTCTAGAAGTTCTTTTATCAATATATTTACTGCATCGGCATGACTTTTAAGACTTGCTTCTTTTTTAGTCTTTTCTCCATTTATTTTTATAGAATAAAAACTGTCATTTAATCCGATCTTTTCAAAAGTTCCATTTATTAATTCTTTTTTCTCAGGTAGTTCAAACAAAGTAAATTTTAGTGAAGAACTACCGGCATTTACTGATAATATTTTCATAATTTTCCACCTCAAATATATTATACAAGTAAGACGAATTTATTTCAACAAAATTGACTAAAGAAAAAATATCTACTTCTATAAATAGATATCTATTTTTCTATTTTATGTTGACTTGGATTCCAGCTCGGTGTACATGCCATTGTAATAAGGGCATACTTTGTTTCAAAATAGTATCTATCTTTTGGCATTATCAAGATAGCGTCCCCCTTTGAAAAGTTTAGAGATTCATTCTTATAATTTAAGGTACCAGTCCCTTCTAGTACATAGATTAATTCCTTAGATACTTCGTTATAAGCATATCCTTCTTTAGGAAATCTTCCCTCTATTGTTGCTACACCCAAATCTATCGATTCGTCACCAAAAGAATATTCTAATGTTTTGACATTATCACTATTCTGCCCGATTTCAGCATCTCTCAATTTAATATACTTCACTATTTATCAGAAATCCTTTCAAATCTATATTTCTGCCCTGTCTTGTTGTCTTTTCTTTCACTTATATTTTCTTGTGATAGAAAACTCGATATAGGTCTTGCCCACATATCATCCCCATGTTTATATATAATCATCTCTTCTAATGTTTCTGTATGCAAAGCGATAAGCACTACTTCCATAACATCCCCTTTAAAATGTTGCCACTTGCTTCCTATAGCAATTTCTTCATTTCTCATATTCATTCTCCTTCTCTTTTGTCGATAATTTTAGGCACCATAACAAACCCTTTTCTACTAGAGTCAGAATTGACTAGGTTGCTTATAGCATTCAAATTATCTATAATTTCTGGCAATTGACATAGTTCTTTAAGAGTCATATAATATCCACTTTCAAAAAGCACAAATTCTCCACATAGGATGAAACCCGATTCAAAAAATTTACACTCGTTATCTTTTAAAATAGTTTTATCACAACCGATTCCAAATATAACCCTTACTTTGCCTTCTAAAGATAAAGGTTTAAAAGATAGTATCTCGCCATTCGCATTAAAAAATGAAGTATCTAAAATATTGACTCCCCCTATGACTCGATGAGTATAAGTTACATACTGACTATATACCATATCAACCTTTGTCGGAAAAGGAATAGAAAAATATGAAGAAAATGCTCCCATTTTATAATATTGTCCAGTTTTATATAGTATCCTATAATCGCTTGTAAACAAGGTTACTCCCCAACCTAAAGCAACAATTGCTATTCCCTCATCACTAAAATCGGTTGCTAAGTTAAACTTATAAGGTAGCACCATTCCAGTATTCTCTTCTCTAAATCCATATGAATAATCTATAAACAAAACTCTTCTAAATCCGTTTTTATATTCATTATCTTCTTTTAATACAGTATAGTCTTTATTCGAGATAAATTTAGAAGCTATGCTATGTTTAATGCCATTTTCGTCTTCATATAGATAAATCGTATCAATACCTTTTTTCTCTTCCTTATTAAGTATATTATCCCTATCTACCGAAAGACTTCTAACTTTATTAGGTATTAACGTGTCGTTTCCGTCTTTGATATAAATGCTCTTTTCCATTACCAATTCCACCCTCTATAATCATTTTATCAAAAATCTCTTAAATAGCAAAATAAAATTCCCACCGAAGTGAGAATTTTTAAAATTTCTTAAATTATTCAATGATTTCAGATACTGAACCAGCACCAACTGTTCTTCCACCTTCACGGATAGAGAACTTAGTACCTTGTTCAAGAGCTACTTGGCTGATAAGTTCGACAGTCATCTCAACATTATCGCCAGGCATAACCATTTCTACGCCTTCTGGTAATTCGATTACACCAGTAACGTCAGTAGTTCTAAAATAGAATTGAGGTCTATATTTGCTGAAGAATGGTGTATGACGTCCTCCTTCTTCTTTAGATAGAACGTATACAGAAGCTTTGAATTTGCGATGTGGAGTAACACTTCCTGGTTTAGCTAATACTTGTCCACGTTCTACGTCTTCACGAGCGATACCACGAAGCAATACACCTGCGTTATCACCAGCTTCGGCAGAATCTAATGATTTTCTGAACATTTCGATACCAGTTGCAACAGTCTTTTGAGTATCTCTAAGACCTACGATTTCAACTTCATCGTTAATTTTTAATGTTCCTCTTTCAACACGTCCTGTAACAACAGTACCACGTCCAGAGATAGTGAATACGTCTTCAATACTCATTAAGAATGGTTTATCTGTATCACGAACTGGGTCTGGAATATATTCGTCTACTGCAGCCATCAAATCACGAATAGCTTTTTCAGCATCGGCATCTCCTTCAAGAGCTTTTAATGCTGAACCTCTAATGATAGGGCATTCAGTATCGAATCCATACTCTCCTAAAAGTTCACGAGTTTCCATCTCGACTAAGTCGATAAGTTCTGCATCATCAACTTGATCACATTTGTTCAAGAATACGACGATTTTTGGTACACCAACTTGTCTTGCAAGAAGGATGTGCTCTCTAGTTTGG
>CANDHX010000105.1 GCA_947384645.1 uncultured Mycoplasmatota bacterium
AAGCCATATTTAAAGCATGTTCCAAAGTCTCTCTAATTTCTTTTTCTTGTTCCATCACTTATCTTCCTTTCATTAAAAAAAACTAGATACGATAGGACGAGCACTTATAGCCCGTGGTACCACCTATCTTCTAGAATTTCTAGCTCTCTAATTTTAGGTTAACGCCCTAATCACGATTTGCTCATTATGGAGTGAAATTCGCTTTAAACAATTCTTAGATACCTCTCAGCAACTAGTATCATCTCTTAAAAGAATATATTTAAACTACTCTGTTCCATAGTCATCGCAAATGACAAGAATATTCTAACATATCTTTTACAAATATACAAATATTTAATTGACATATCATTTTTTTTGGAGAAAACCATTCAAATAAGAAACAAAAAAGAAATTATTGAGTAATTTCTCCACTTTGAGTGTTTAAAAGTTCACACTGTTCTTTCACAGTAAATTTTTTAGATGCTAACTTTTGATAAAAATCGCTTAAAAAATTTATCTTTCCATAAGTATAAAAATAATCGCTTTCCTTAAAACCTTTTATAGAAGTTCTAAGTTCATCAGTACAAGATGTAGCGTCTTTTAAAGCTTTATAGCGAGGATTATAGGATAGATAATAAAAGTGGTCGTTCATATAACTGATACTCTTTATATCATCGCCTAAAAAATAGTTTATTCCTGTAGCCATAGCAAAATATTGAAATTCGTCACCGCTTATTATTTTAATTACCGAAGCTTCGGTATAATTGCCACTTCTATATTCGATAGAAGTCACATCCTTAAAAGAGGTTCTAGTCTTTACTTTATAGTTTTCGTTGCCGATTTTTTCTATTTCAAAATTCAATTCGCCGGCATCATCTCTTTGAGCTTTTACTTCTATATAAGAGTCATCTTGAGGAAATAGGCAGGTTACTGTTGATACACCCTGTTCTTCTACCAAAAGAGTCAACTGCTTTTGTATATCTATTTTATAAAACCCCTCACTGGTCTCTTGGTCAATCGACAAAGTATAATCTATATCCGTTTGTTCGAGAATTTCTTTTGCTTTAGCATCGACATTTTCTATATAGAGATGAAGTGATAATACTACTAAGACGATTGCGATTAAAATTAGAATAGAAAGTATTATGTTTCCTATCAATTTACGCCTTTTTATAGTACTCATTTAAACCACCTCTCAAATCAAGTATATTCTACCATATAACTTTTATTAAGAAAAGAAAAAAATCGCTTAAATTCTGCGATTTTATCTAATAATTTTACCAAGTTCTCGAATAGAAATACTTTCCATATCCAGGGATATTTACGTATTGTTTTAGTCCTGGGTCCAAAAGATTTGCTATCCAACTCGAATAAGATACGTAAGTTTTACCATACCAACCCTTTGCAAGGCTCAAGTGTAAGTGAGCTCCCGTCGTACAAGTATCATATCCACCATATCTACTAGATGTCGAAGCACCACCTCCTACAGTACCTATTTGGGTAGTACTATCGACCATATCTCCTACTTTTAATCCGTCCTTGATATGTAATAGATGCATATAAGTCGACGTATATTGAACACCGTTGACCGTGTGATATATGTATACCATATTTCCGCCACAAGACGATTTTCTAATTATCTTGCCGACCATTCCTTTGGCGATTGAATATACAGGAGTTCCTTCTGCGTTACCTCCGATATCGACACCGTTATGGAGTTTATACACTCCTTGTGTTGGATGCCACCTATAACCGTAATTGCTAGTACGAACTCCTTTTTTAAGAGGTCTAGCAAATCCTGTATCGCTTACGACTTTAACACAAGTAGTAAGAGCTTCGTTATCTTTACATCCTTGCTTAGTATAGAAATTAACTAATTCCTGAGTCGACTTGATTTCATCTTCGAACTTCAAAGCCTCTTCAGAAAATGCATCGACCTTATTTCCCAAAGAATCTATTGCTGCTTCCAAATCGAGAATCTGCTTATCTAGATCCTTTTCTCTTTTAGCCAAATCGGCTTGTAACTGCTTATTTTCTTCGATTTTTTCTTCAAAAGAAGTAATCAAATCGTCATTGTAAGAAGCTAATTGTTCACTCATACTAGTTCTAATTATGAAGTCCGATATAGAAGTTGCCCCGAATATATATTCTAGATAATGATTGTCCCCTTCGCTAAGTTGCTTGGCAACCATCAAATCTTTGATTTTTTGGTCGGTTTCTTCTATTTCTTTATCCAATTTCTCGATTTCTTTTTTAGAGTCTTCTATTTTTTTTCTGTTGTTATCTATCTCCGTTTTGGCAACAGCTATCGAATTGCGACTCGCATTTATTTGACTTTGAGTTTGGTTCTTATTGCTTAAAGCTTTTTCTCTTTGAGCCTTATAATTGGCTAACTCTTTTTTTAGTTCTCCTAGCGTATTTGCATTGCTTACTGCTTCTACATACGATGGTCTAGTAAATATAGGAACTGTCATTAGTACTAATAGAGAAACGCCCAAAATCGTTTTAAATATTCTCTTTTTTCTCATATTTTCAAATACCTTCTAACTGCTTTATAACTTCCATACATTCCGACTACTGCTCCGATTACTACTAAGACAGCACTGACCTTAAATACGAAGTCGTATGGATTTATCAAAGAAATTATTTTAGTAAACATTACGCCACCCATTTTGTCGTACAAGAATATATAACCATAGATTGTGAAAATAACTGGTAAAATGCTACCGATTATTCCCAAAAACAATCCTTCAAACAAAAATGGAAGTTTAATTACCATATTAGATGTACCGACTAATCTCATGATATCGATTTCATTTTTACGACTATAAATCGTTATTTTTATAGTATTGCTTATCAAGAAAGCTGTAACGAACACGAGAGCTATGACGGCCACATATGTGACTTTTTTTACTATATCGAAGATATCAACTAAAGATTCTACCATATTTTTGCCGTACTTCACGATATCTACGTGTTCTAAATTCATAATGGTATTTGCCGTTTCTCCCATAACTTCGATTTTATCGACCGAAATTATGAAAGCTGGCTTTAAAGGATTTTCATCCTCTTTCCATTCGCTCATAATTCTGTTATAGGTTTCATCTTCTTTGCTCATTTCGTCTTTGATTTGAACTTTAGATTTATAAACTACATCTCTTATATTAGGAACGGCATCGATGTTCTTTTTCAAGTCTTCGATTTCTTCATCGGTAGTCTCTTTTTTTACGAAAACTACCATTGTTAAATCGTCCTCTATATCGCTTGTAAAATTGTTTATATTAGCACTCAACAAAACGGCAAATGCAACTAAAATGAGAGTGATTATTATACAAGAAATGGAAGCTACACTCAAGCTTAAGTTACGAATGACGCTTTTGAAAGCACTAGATATGCTTCTAAATAAAATTCTAATGGGCTTCATCTACTTTATAACTTCCTTTCTCATAGTCTCCTGCTATGACACCTTCTTTGATGACGACGACACGTTTTTTCATTCGGTTTACGATATCCCTATCGTGCGTCGCCATTATAATAGTAGTACCCATCTCTTTGTTGATAGAGTCGATTACTTTCATTATCTCTTTAGAAGTGTCAGGGTCTAAGTTTCCAGTTGGCTCATCACATACCAAAACTTTAGGCTTGTTGACGATAGCTCTTGCTATACAAACACGTTGCTGTTCTCCACCGCTCATCTCATCTGGAAAACTTCTGAGCTTTTCTTTTAGTCCAACTCTTGTCAAAGCTTCTATTACTTTAGGTTTGATTTCCGATTCCTTATATCCATAACTTTCTAAGACAAAAGCCACATTTTCATAAGCTGTAAGCTTTGGCAATAACTTATAATCTTGGAAGACAATCCCTATCTTTCTTCGAAGTTTATAGACTTTACTGTTTTTAAGTTTTGCAACGTTAACGCCACCGACAAAGACGTTACCTTTAGTAGGCTTTTCTTCTCTATAAAGCATTTTAATCAAAGTCGATTTACCACATGCCGTATGTCCTATGACGAATACGAAATCGCCCTTCTTGATTTTTAAACTCATATCGGCAATAGCTGTCACACCATTTTTATAAATTTTATAAACATCTTGTAGTTCTATGAAACTCATATATACACCACACCTTATATCAAATATTATATCATATTAGCAATGTTTTCTTCACTGGTAATTTGCATCTTTACATTAGAAAGGCAAAATGTTGAATTTTTTACCTCCGCTTACCTCATAGCAATTATTGGCAAGGATAAAAGCTTCTGGGTCAATTCTTAAAATTTTATGTTTTAATTTACTATATTGTGCATTGTGAACGACGCATAAAAGCATTCTTCTTTTTTTAGTTTTAAGTCCACTTTGCACTTTCATTTCGGTTGCACCAGTATTAAATTCCTTCATAATATAATCTTCGATTGTATCGAATTCTCTAGATATCACGTAGACCATTTTACTGGTACTTACTCCAAACAATAATGAATTAGTAATTTTGTTAGAAACATAGATGATGAAGATTGCAAGCATTACTTTATGCACGCCAAAAACTAAAGCCGAAATAGAGATAATCGTAGCTTGAAAGGCAAGACTAACTTGGGTCATCGGTTTTTTCAATTTTTGAGATAGTATCAAAGATAGAAAATCGGTACCTCCTGTTGAATAACCAGCCCGATATACGATTCCATTAGTTACTCCATAAAGAATAGAGGCCACTATAATCATGAGCATCTCTGACTTAAATCTAAATATAATCATGGTACATATAGGAGCCGTGACATTCAACATTACAGTATAGACAATACATCCTATTAATTGGTCGACAGTCTTCTTTTTACCGATGGTCATAAAACAAAGAATTACGAGTATTACATTACTCACACTTATAAAGATTGTTGTATCTAATCCACAA
>CANDHX010000106.1 GCA_947384645.1 uncultured Mycoplasmatota bacterium
CTACACCTACAGTTACACTCTTTCCCTACACGACGCTCTTCCGATCTAAGTGACAGTATTATTATTTTTACTTTTTTTATTATATTGTTCACTTCCTTATTTTGAATCTATGATGATGTTAATCGGTCCGTCGTGGTGTGCTGTAATTTGCATATCTTCTCCAAAAATGCCAGTTTCTGTATGGACGTATTCGTTTAATTTTTCATTAAACAATCGATAGAGTTCTTTTGCTTCTTCGCCTTTTAAGGCTTTTATGTAGCTGGGACGATTTCCTTTATTGGCGTCGGCATATAGAGTAAATTGGCTAATAGATAGGATATTTCCGCCTTTGTCCAGAATGCTTTTGTTCATCACTCCCTCTTCGTCGTCGAAGATGCGAAGATTTGCACATTTTTTTGCCAAGTACTCTACTTCTTTTATCGAGTCGTCTTCTGTGAAACAGGAAAGTATTAAAAGACCTTTATCGCATTTTCCTACGACTTCTCCTTTTACTTCGACCGATGCATTTTTTACTCGGGAAACTAGTACTCTCATATCATTTAATCTCTCTTTCTACACTATTTACAAAACTTAGAGTTTCTAAGTCGAGCATGAATTGCTTTAAAGTATCTGTATCTGGAACTTTTACTAATATTTCATAATCTACTTTATCGCCTTTTTGTAAAGTATTCAAAGCTTCTATCGACAGATTTCTTTGACTGCTTTTGGTTACTATATCTAGAACGCTGTTGTTGATGTTATTAGTCTTTATTAGAAGTCTTGTCGTGTAGTTGTTGTTGGTCTTTGTATTCCAGGAAACATCTATTAATCGGGATTCCATGTTTACAAGGTTCGTGCAATCCTCTTTGTGTACAGTTATTCCATTTCCTTTAGTTATGTATCCGACTATTTTTTCTCCGAAGACCGGTTTGCAACAATTTGCCATCGTTATTAGGACATTATCGCATCCTTTAACTATGACGTCGTTTTTGTAATTTTCTTCTTTGATTTCTTTATTAGATATTTTATTTAAGACTTGTTCTTCCGCAGATAATTTTTCTTTTGTCAAAGCATTTATGACATATTTAGCTGTATACCTATGGGAACCGGTTTGGAAATATAAATCCTCTAAATCTTTTATTTTGAATTCATCGCTTATTTTTTCTAGATTTTCATCACTCAAACATTCGTTTATTTTTAGTCCACGGCGACGAATTTCTTTAATCAGTAAGTCTTCTCCTTCTTTGATGTACTCATCCCGAGTATGCTTATTGAAATAAGACTTTATATGTCCTTTTGCTTGATTAGTGACGACAAATGATAACCAATCTTGGTTTGGTGTCGAACTAGCGTTAGTGTTAACCTTTACGATGTCATCTGTTTTAAGTTTATAATCAAGTGGAACTATCGTGTCGTTTACGATTGCGTCTGTTAATGTATCGCCTATTTTTGAGTGTATTCTATATGCAAAGTCGACTGGTGTCGAGCCTTCTGGCAACTCGATTACGTCTCCTTTTGGAGTAAAGACGTATATCATCTTGTCGACAAATATCTCTTTAAATTCGTCTAATAAGTCGTCGTCTTTATCTTTTTCTTCAATAGCTTCTCTAAATATTTCGAGTTTTTGTTCCATTAAGGCTTGGATAGCTTTTGTGCCGTGTTCTTTATAAGACCAATGAGAGGCAATTCCGCATTCGGCTATTTCATCCATCTCTTCTGTTCTAATTTGGATTTCAAAAACTTTTCCTTCCGGTCCTATAACGCCCGTGTGTAAGCTTTGATACATGTTTTCTTTTGGTCTTGCTATGTAGTCTTTGAACCTTTTAGGAATTGGTCTATATTTGGCATGTATAAGCCCAATTGCTAAATAGCATTCGCTTTCTTTTTCGACGATTATACGAAGGGCTAAAACGTCGTATATATCTTTCCACTTTTTTCCTTTTGAAAGTTTTTGGTAAAGACTATGTACACTCTTTACACGTCCCTTTATGCGAAATTTGATATTTTGTTCACATAAGACTTCTGATAAAGTCGTCTTCATTTCTTCGATATATCCGTTTAATTCGTCATACGAAGCGTTTAAATATTCGAGTATTTCTTCATACTTATCTGGTTTTAAATATTTTAGACATAAGTCCTCTAATTCGCTTTTTATATAGTTGATGCCGAGTCTATGGGCAATCGGGATTAAGACGTTTTCCGTTTCTATACATTTATTTTTTTGAATTATACTAGGTGTCGTATAAACCGTTCGCAAGTTATCCAGTCTACTAGCGAGTTTTATTATGATGACTCTATAGTCAGTAGATAAACCGACAATAGCTTTTCTTAAATATATTGCACTTCCTTCATCTTCACTTTTAAGTTTTAATTTACTAATTTTCTGTAAACTTTTCACTATATTGACAATTTCTTCTTCGAAATCTTCTTTTAATGTTTCTATATCGAAGCCTTCTATAAGGCTCGGTATCCAACCTATTAAAGATGCTTCTAAGCAAGGAATGTCGCTGTGGAGTTCAGTCAAGATTATAGCTGTTCTCAATACGTGGGAGAGATAATCTTGTTTGTTATTGTCCTCTATACAGTTTTCATATTTGAAAGCGTATTCTAAAGCATATTCGATTTTTTCGATATCTTTACTTTCGATGTATTCTTTTACTCTATCTAAAAATTCTTTTTTAAGCTCTTCTTTCACTTGGTTGGTCACTCTTTTCTAATTGTCTTTTTTCTTTGGAAATTATGCTTTGGACATATGCTTCTAATTCGGCATTAGAGGTACACATTATGTCGTTTACTATTTCTCCTAAAGTCAAGTTGTTCTTTTTTGTCCAAAGGGTATTTTTAAGATAATTAAAGACGTCTGATTCGTGAATATAATAGACATTTATTCTATTTAAATCTTTGACTTTGCACTTTAAGGCAGGTTTAACTCTATTATAAAGTTCTTCTAAGCTTTTAAATCCATCCATTTTAATTCACCTTGTATTTAGTATACTATAAGTCGTTTAAAAATTCTACCTTTAAGAGGACATAAAATAAGACGATGTGTATGCATCGTCAAATTAGAAAGAGTGTTTTATGGTTCTATGCCTTCGGCTCTAAAGGGGTCAGACATAGTTCCTGTTCCAATTAGAGTTTTGAAGTATTCTGGTGTTAGGTTGATTACAGGAGAAGCTCCGCCATTTCCTATTACATCCATACAGTTAATATCTCCATATGTATAAAGCATTAGCATACTTGCATGTGATCCACTAAAATGATCGGGAGACAATGTCCAACTTCTTATATTTGAATTATATAAATAATAGGTATTACTTTGCGTCCCAAATTTTCCACTTCCCGCTGCTACTACTTCATCAGCAGTTATTAAGCCTACTGGATATGTCAAAGCTCCATTTCCTTTCTCGTCATTATTTACTGTAAATGCATCATTTTTTTCTGTACATTCTAAACTTGGTTTGATTTTGGCTTTTGTTTCATAATTATGTATATTTCCTATTCTTACTCCTGCTCCATAGGCTGTTTTGTTCGATCCATACCCTAACCCTGTATCTTCATTCCAACCTGTTGCTTCTTGACCTGGTGTACTTCTATCATTACAAAATATTGTATCTGCCACATTTATTCCAAAGCCTTTGTCGTCTATATTTATTTTATACCATTCGTCTACCAATTTTTTAATATCTGAACTTTCTAAATTGGATTGGGCTTCTAATTTGCTAGTACTTATTGTCGTTCCTACTGGTCCATACATCCATCCTACATATTTATTATCATTGAATTTATTATTAAATTTTATTCCTGAATGAGTAAATTTATCTGCACTATTTTCTCCATTTGCATGTGCTCTTGTCCCGTCATATCGAATTCGTACACTTCCATCCCCATTAACCCTGATTATTCTCCAATAAAAGTTTGCAAATTTTACATAGTTGTTTGTTACTGCTCCCCTATAGAAATAGCTTGTCCCATAATCGTCCTCCATAGAATATACTCCTGCTTCTTCAGCACTTGTTGCTAGAGCATAATCTGGTATATTTGTATTTACAAGTACATTTAATTTTTTTAAAATGTCGCTTGTAGGACTTTTCCATTTGGCTACAACTTTAGTGTTTGATTTTCCTACTGTCAATGCGCTTTCTGCTAAAGTGCTTCCATACCCTGCTACTTTCCAGCCTAAGAATTTTTCGCCTTCCTTTGTTGGTGTTCCTAAGTTTTCAGTTTCTCCATTCTTCTTAGTTAGAGTTTGTACTGTATTTGTGTCTCCCAATGTTCCACCATTCGGGTCTATTATCAAGTCGTAGTTTCTATTTGTCGAAGGTTGACTTACTGTAAACTTAGTCGATAGATTTGCTTCTCTATCTGCTTCTTGGTCTACGTCTGCTAAATCGTTGAATGTTATTATTAAGTTGTAATAGTATTTCTTTCCTACTGAGACTGTTATATCTGGAGCTAGTGTTGTCGTGAATGCTGTACTTGTTACTGGTACACTCGTCTTTCCTATTATTTCAGTATATCCAGACCCTTCTGTCTCAGATTGTTCTAGTGTATATGTAAGACTTCCTTCCATATAGGTATTTACCAAATCGAGCCAGTCTATACTTACAGTTGTATCCAAATCTCCTGTGTTTTCTAAAGTAAACGTCTTTGTCTTCGTCTCACCTAACATAATTCGTTCATTTATCGTGGGATTACCGTCGGCAAATGTTAGCCTCATCGTACCCGTATCTATTTGGGCATTTTGTCTATTGTTGTTGTTTACATTGATTATAAAGTAGGCATACGTACCCATGATACATGCAAATACTATTGCTACTATACATAGTGTTAGTACTATTGCTTTTTTTGTTTTAATACTTCTCTCTTGT
>CANDHX010000107.1 GCA_947384645.1 uncultured Mycoplasmatota bacterium
GTCATAACACATTCCTCCTTTTTCAACTTAAAGATACCTTTTTATTCTTTTTCTCGTGAGGACTTAAAAATTTATACCTTCTACTTATTATTATACCGGGTAGATTTTATTTTTCTCATTTTTAGCAGTCAAAAGTGACTATGAGAGCAATAAAATATTTAAATTTTCATTTTTTTAAAGTATAAAGAATATTTTATATTATGAAGAAAATTGCTCATAGAGGTTATAAAACGAATTTTATAAAAGAAAATACAATAGAAGCATTTAATAATGCCATAGATAACGATTTTTTGGGTTTTGAATGTGATGTTCATGAGACTAAAGATAAAAAGTTAGTAGTTATACACGATGCTTTTATAGATAGAGTTTCGAATGGAACGGGATTCGTAAAGGATATGACTTATAAAGAACTTTTAAAATACAATTTCGGTTCTAGCGAAGTGAAGAGTACAATACCTTTATTAAAAGATGTTTTAAAGATGTTTAAAGGGTATATTAAAGTGATAGAGTTAAAAGGCCGAGTCGACATAAGTTCTATTTTAGAATATATAGATGATAAAACGTTTTTTATAAGTTTTGATACTAGTTATATGGAAAAGCTTAAAAGCATTTATCCCAATTTAAAGTTTGGAGAGTTAAACTACGTTTTAAATTCTTCTTTTAAACACGATTTAGACCACGTCTGTATACTTGATGATATAGCAAAAGAAGATGTCGTTATGGATTTTTTAAAAAGAGGTAAAAGGGTATTTATATACGGCATTTTTGGAAAAGTTAATTATAAAAGGGATTATGAAAATCTATATTACATTGTTAATAAAAAAAATTTATGATTTTTATCTTTAATAGTGGCATTTAAAATTTTTATATGATAAAATATTTTTATAGTAAGGAAAATAAAGAATTGAGGACCTTATTGTAAAAATATTTTAAAGTGGAATGGATATGAAAAAAGAATTAAATGTCAAAAAAAGAGCTATTATCTATATAGTTGTATGTGCCTTATTATTGGTAGGATTTATAGGTACATTTGCCTATATGACGGGTAAATTTGATGCCGATAATATCAAATTGCAAGGTAAAATAGATACAGCTAATTTATCTTTGGTTTTCGACGATGACGACGAAGGCATTAATCAGATGATAAATTTGGGAGAGTCTGTTACTAAAAAGTTTACCATCAGTAATACTGGTAATGCCGATGTAATTGCTAAAATCAACTTTAAGAACATCATAAATACTTATACGGAAGGTTCACTTACTTATTCGTTTTCTTTTTCAGAGGATAGAACAGGCGAATATACGGATATAGTTTCCGATATAAATGTTCCAAGAAGTGCTATACCAATAACAAAGACTTTGGCTTCTCGTTTAGTGATACCTGTAGGTAAAACTTATTATTACAATTTAACTATTACATTTAATGACTTACCAGATGTAAATCAGGATGCCGATGTAAATGCGATTTTAAGCACCGTTTTCTCTTTAGATGAAAGCAGTTTAGATGAAATAGCTGAAGAAACTATAAAAGTCGGTATGGAATATTGTCTAGGTGAAGAGTGTTTTTATTTAATCGATAGGGATGAAACAGGATATACTCTCATGGCTAAATATAATCTATTCGTCGGTTCTATTGTAGAAAACGAAGTAGCTACTCTTATTAGTGAAACTGACGCTAGATATGGTAAGCAAAACGAGTTGGCACGTGCAGATAAGACGACAATTAGGTATGGAACGATTTCTTATGGAGATACTAGCAATTATGAAACGAGCAAAGTTAAACCTTATATCGATTCGTACGTGAAATATTTGAACGACAGTTATAATATAGGGGCAACAGGTAGAATGGTTATAACTGAAGATTTAGAAAAACTCGGTTGTATAGTCGGGGGTGGCACAAACGGGAAACACGGTTGTGACTATCCAGAATTTGCAAAATACGATTGGGTTTTAAATACGAGCTTTTGGACGAGCACTAAAGGTAGTGCAGAAAATTCTGTATATATAGTTGGCGGGGACGGTTTCTTAGCTGAAGTTTCTTCTATAACTAATGCGACTAATAGAGGAATCAGACCTGTTATAAAGCTTACTAGTTTAAAACACGTAAGTTCTATTCCAGCAGATTATCAAGATGTCGGCATATTTTCTCAATATTACGAAAAAGCCTACGAAAAACTTAAGACTTTAAGTTCAAGTGAAAAAGTCGGTCAGTTATTAGTTGCTTCTTATACTAATACAGAAGCGGCAAATACGGCTATTCAAAATAATTATGTAGGTGGTATATTATTCTTCGAAAATGCCTTTACTGGAAAAACGATAGAACAAGTAAAAGAAATGACTGGTGTATTGCAGGCAAAATCTAAAATACCACTAATGATGGCTGTAGATGAAGAGGGTGGACGAGTCGACAGAGTGAGCTCTAATACAGCCTTAGTAAGCGAAGAGATGGCTAATTATCCAAATCTTTTCTATACGAATACGAATAACAAAAATGCTTGGAAGCTAGCAAATACTTTATATACTGAGAGCGGAAACAATTTTGACTTGATAAAACAGGAAGAAACGATAAGAAATAATCTTTTAAAAAAACTGGGATTAAATATGAATTTTGCACCAGTTGTCGACATTGCAACTCCACCAGCATATATTTCAGATAGGTCTTTTGGAAGTGATGCCAGTCTCGTTGCAGAATACGCTAGAGAAGTAATCAAAGCCGGTAAGAATTCGGGTGTCTCTCATTCTTTAAAGCATTTTCCTGGATATGGAAATAACTCAGATACACACTCCGATACGGCGGTAGATGATACGAGTATGGAAGAGTTGAATAACACTCATTTAGTTCCTTTTAAAGCTGGAATTAATGCCGGAGCTGATACAGTATTGATTACTCATAATATAATAAGTGCTTTGGATAAGACATTACCTGCTTCACTTTCTAGGGAGGTTCACAATTTATTATTTAACGACTTACAATTTACTGGACTTGCAATAACGGACGACTTAGCAATGTCTGCTGTCGGAGATAAATATGAAAAACAATATTTAAAAGCATTTCAAGCAGGAAACCACATTTTATTGACATCGACTAGTTTTGCGACAGCTCATAGTGAGTTATTGACTGCTTTAGATGAAGGAGTTATCACTGAAGCTGAACTTAATAAAAGGGTTTTTAAAGTACTTGCTTGGAAATACTATATGGGACTATTGACTTAAAAATGTCATAGTCCTTTTTATAATTTATTTTTTAGTTATTAATAGGTTGGCCGCTTGAGAGTAAGCTCTTAAAAGCGGTCCGCTTCCCAATTTTGTTCCTCCAAAATAGCGAACTATAACTATTAAATGACTATTTAAATCATTTCTTTCTAGAACATTCCAAATAGGTGTTCCTGCAGTTCCGGATGGCTCCTTGTCATCTGTTTTTTTTGTCTCGTTTAGTATTTTATAGGCATATGGAAAATGTCTAGCTTTCTTGTGAGTTTGTTTTAAATCGGCTAGTATTTTTTCTATCTCATCTTTCTTTGTTATTTCGTATAAGTATCCATAAAACTTCGACTTTTTAATTTCTACAAAAGAGGTATTAACTAATTTCATATATTTACACCTAACTTGATTATACAAAATTAAAAAATTAAAGTCTATCCATTATTTTAAAGATTGTATTTATTTTTCTTTTAAATATGTAGTATAATAATCGTGAGTGATGTCTTATGTTTAAAGAAAGTTTAAGCCTAGTTCCACATTTGCCCGGTTCATATCAAATGTACAATAAAGACGACATAGTAATATATGTCGGGAAAGCAAAAAATTTGAAAAACAGATTGTCTTCTTATTTTACAGGTAGAGTAACTGGCAAGACTAAAAAGTTAGTGAGCGAAATAGCTTATTTTAAGTATATAGTAACTTCAACTGAAAACGAGGCTTTTATTTTGGAGTTGAATTTAATAAAAAAATATGACCCAAAATATAACATATTGTTAAGAGATGATAAAAGTTATCCATATATCGAATATGTTAGTAAACCCTATCCAAAGTTGAAGATTGTTCGTTATTTAAATATAAAGAAAAGTAAAAATAGGAAACTCTTTGGACCATATCCCAATCAAGGTGCTGCAAGAAGAGTAGTCAATTTGATCAATCGACTATACCCTTTAAAAAAGTGTGAAGGCAAACCAAAAGAGTTATGTCTTTATTATCATATAAAGGAATGTCTAGGATATTGTGTCAAAGACGTCAGCAAGGAAGACGTCTACAAAATGGAACAAGAAATAATTTCTTTTTTAAGAGGAAACGATACCGTTATTAAAAATAAAATAATGGAAAAAATAGAATATCACAGCGAACACATGAATTATGAAGTTGCTTTGGAATTGAAAAACGAATTAGATTATATGTCTTTAGTGCTAGCTAAACAAAAAGTTGAACTAACGGATTTAGTCGATAGAGATATAATTAATTATCATATAGAAAACGGGTATATAAGTATAAACTTTTTCTTTATAAGACACGGTAAACTCTTAGGCAATAAGAACGAGATATTTCCTATAATGGATGAGTACTTAGAAGAAATAGACTCTTTTATAGGATTATATTATTCTAAAAACGAGGTACCAAATGAAATCATAGTGAACTCCGAACTAGATGCCGACGTGTTGAGCGAAGCCTTAAACACAAAAGTGTATACTGTTTTGAAGGGAAGAAAGAAGAAGCTTTTGGAATTAGCTAAAACGAATGCAGAAATCTCTTTACACAATAAATTTGAAAGCATTAAAAAAGATGAAGTAAGAACGATTGAGGCGAATGAAGAGCTTAAGGTT
>CANDHX010000108.1 GCA_947384645.1 uncultured Mycoplasmatota bacterium
CTATTTCTAAAAGGATTGCCTTATCCATTATATCTTGATTATATAAGTTAAGCCTACTAGGACTCTCTTTTTTTAAGATGCCTCTTGAAAGAGGCTCCCCGAGCTTAGCACTCATCTTTTCCGCTAATTGCATATTTTTTTCGTATCCATCATAGTCAGCACTCACGACGAATAAGACTCTTGCATACTTTTTCTCGTCTATTTCACATAAGGTAGCATTCGCTTTAACCGAATCCCTATGTAAATCGATTATCATCTCGATAGAAGGATATTCTTTTCTTCTTTGATTGATATAAAATCTACTCGCATCATAACTATTTCTATAAGTGAGATTGTGTTCTTTAATATAGTCTCCCATGCTTTCCGTCTCTACATATGACGGTATACCTAAATTCTTTAACTTTTCACTAAGCATATAGCCGCCGATTTTAACACTATATTTTATGTTGTAACTTTCGAGTAAAGAACTGTCATAGTTTTCAGTGTCGTGAGTGCTATATATATAGACACGAGGAACTGGGTCATTCACGTGATTTTTTAGTAGTTCGACTTCATCGATTTTAGGAGTCGGCTTAATGTCCAAGTAATAGTTTAATCCTATTTTTAGCATGTCTTTGGGATTTAATAAGTCGAAAGATAAAATTTTCTTTTCGTTAACTCCTTTTTCGAAAAGGTCTATTCCTACATCACTCGTCTTTATAAGGTTTGTTAGTTTTTGCCTCAATAACAAATTGAAAGTGACGACTAAAGAAATGTATATAATCGTAAGAAGTAAAAACAATTTAATAAACAGTCCTTTTTTCCTATTTTTAGCAATAAAAGCTTTTTTCATAAATCACCTCATGCTTATATGATAAAGGAAACCTAGAGCAAAAAATGTAGAATTTAGTTGCAAACTATAATTTTATTTGATAAAATACTTTTGTACGTGAGAAACGAGGTGAAATTATGCCAATTATCAAAAGTTCCAAAAAATCTGTTAAAACAGACAAAGCTCAAACAGTTGCAAATAATTTCTATACTAAGACAGTTAAAAATGCAATTAAGAGTACAGAAAAATCTATCGAATCAAAAGATGTAGACGCTGCTAAATCTAATTACCTTAAAACTCAAAAAGCTATCGACAAGGCATGCAGCAAAGGTTTAATAAAGAAAAATACTTGTGCTCGTGAAAAAGCGAGATTAAATAAAAAAATCAAAGAAATGGCTAACTAACAGTTAGTCATTTTATTTGAATTGACTCATGTTATAAGCATGGAAGAATTAGATTAAAATATATGAAAGAACACAAAAAAGCTGAATATACCATGCTTATAATTTTAAGTCTCTTTCTTTTCCAAATGTGTTTAAACCATTTTCAATTTTTTTTTCTATCCAATATTTTAAATCTGCTTCATGTTTATAGTCTTTTATAAATTTTTATTGTTATAAATAAAATCAACAATATTCACATGATTTATGCCATCTCGTTTTTGAAGTAACATATCCATAGTAAATAAATATCTAGGATATAGTTCTTTAATAATATAAAATGGTCTATATTCTCTTTCTTCAGTGTCTTTATTACTAATATCTTTAGAAATTTGAATATAATAGTAATCATCATAATTAGCTCTAGCAATAAAATCGCATTCAAATTTTCCAATATAACCTACAGAAAGTTTATAATTCTTGCTTTTTAAATAAGAATACATTACATTCTCAAGAACTGGTCCATAGTTTATTCTGTTGTCGGTATTTTGTGAATAGTAAATACTTAAGTCAGCTAAATAATATTTTTTTTCTCCTTTTAACACTGATTTTGATTTTATATCAAACAAGTCACAAGAATAGATTATTTTAGCCTTTTCCAAAATATCTAAATATCTTTTTATAGTTCTTCTATCTATATTAACCTTTACTTCATCTTTTAGATAGTTGTATATGTTTTTTATAGATATAACTGCTCCAAAATTATTGATAATAAATTTTTCTATTCTTTCAAATAAAGCTTTATCTTTTATTTTATTACTTGTTTTTATATCTTTATCAAAGATTTGATTTATAACACTAGAAGTATAAGTTATTTTCTCATCATAGTTATCATAATATAAAGACTTTGGAAACCCACCATTTCTAATATATTCTTCAAATTCCAAGTATATATTTTCATTAACATTTTTGTTTAAAAATCTTTTCATGTCTACATATTCATAAAAAGAAAGTGTCATCATTTCTATTTCAATATATCTACCAGTTAATTTTGTTACCAATTCTCCACTCAAAAGATAAGAGTTTGAACCTGTGATAAAAATAGATATATTTCCTTTTTCTCTATATGAATTAATTAAAGATTCAAAATCTTTAACATTTTGTATCTCATCAATAAATAAATATTTAAAATCATCATCAAATAGCTTTTCATCTATTACTTTTTCTAATTGTTTTGATGTTTTTATATCTTTATATTCTTTTTTGTCTAATTCTATATAAATAATATCTTTTTCATTTATATCATTTTCTAATAATTCCTCAATAATTGATTTTAAAAAGAAAGATTTGCCACATCTTCTTATTCCAGATATTACTTTAATCATATCATCTTTGTAAAATCCACGAATTTTTTCCAAATAACTTTCTCTTTTATATATTTTTTCCATATTATCACCATAATTATATTAGTATATATTTATATAAAAGTCAAGTTATCGACCATTTTCAATAGGCTCTATACAAATAATGGTCGATAACTTGCAAAATTATAACGTTTATGTTAGATATTTGTATCAATGGATTTTTAAATTTTTCTCCGCAAGTTTCAACATTATTAGCTTGTCTAAAATCGCATTATTTTTAAACCAAATCATAATAAATTGCTGTTTTTATTTTTGCAAATTCATTCGATTTTAGTAGTAAATGAACGTTTCATTTGATATAATTTTTATAGGATGTGATACTAGTGAAAAACGTTTTTTTTCCAACAGTTTTAATAATTTTATTTGCACTTGTTATATATAAGTTAGATGAAATAACCGACTTTACAGCTGATATTATTAGTGCTAAACCTCAAGTGACTATAGAAGATGCTAATTCTTTTGTTCACGACAACGACTTTCTATATGTCCAAAAGTCCTCGGACTTCGTACCATATAGCAAGCAAGATATCATGAACATTTTATATTCTATATTCGATAATGGATACGATACTTTTACTTTTTATTGTCCAAGTGAATATTCGAGTTGCATTAAAGATGTCGAAGAAATTACGGGAAATCAAACACTCATTACAGATATCGGGAACTTTGTTCATCCATATAACAACTTTACTAGTCTAAAAGTCGTTACAGATAATACTGGAGAAGTCGACGTCATAGTAAGTAAAATGTATGACGATAAGATGATTGATGAAATCAATAAAAAAGTAGATTCTATATTTTCTGAAATCATCAAAGACGATATGGATATAAACGACAAGATTTTAAAATTACACGATTATATAATCGATAATGCAAGTTATGAGATGGATGAAAACAGCAATTCAGGAAATGCATATGGTGCCTTAATTGAAGGTAAATGTAAATGCTCAGGATATGCCGATGCAATGGCTATTGTTCTTACTAAGCTAGGTATTAAAAATTATAAAGTAGCTAGTGAAAAACACGTTTGGAATGCTCTATACTTAAACGACGAATGGAGTCAAATTGACCTCACTTGGGATGACCCAGTCGTAGAAGACGGAGCTACTATCACGGATACTATAAGACACAAATTCTATATGATTGATACAGAGACCTTACTTTCATATGATACTTTGGAACATAATTTTGATAAAAAAGTTTACTTAGAATTGAAGTAAAACCTGCTCACTTTGTTTAATTTCATAAATTAATATATACTCCGATATTTAACACTATCTTTTAGAGGTATTTTTATCAACATATGTATTTGCTATTCAACTTTGTGTGTGCTAAACTATTCACGTCCATAAAAGGACACCTCCTTTGATTTCTTTGCGCAATTGATAGACAAAGCATATTGTATCAAAGGAGGTTTTTCTACGCAACGCTAAAGCTTTTTAGAACCCCGGTAGAACCGGGGGTTTTCGTAAACCAATAAAAATCTGTCAGTCAACGACTGGCAGATTTCCCCACTAGATTTCTGAAGAACCTATTTTTTAATTAATATTTTATTTAACTATGCTTTAATAGTTATATTAGAATCAATTAACTTAGGATGGCTTTTTTCAATTACCCAATTTTTAATTGTACTATTCTTAACAATAATTTTAACTGTACATGGAATATTAATGAATATTATATTATTAGAATTAGAAGTAGATAATGGTGGAATATCAAACTTTGAGATATCTAGATTTGCTAAAGATGGACAATTATAAAACATAGACGTCATATCTGTTACATTTCTAATATCAAAAGAACTCAAATTTAAGGATGTAAGAGCTGAACAATCATAAAACATTGTTGACATATCAGTAACATTCGTAGTATTAAAAGAACTCAAATCTAATGATGTAAAAGATGAACAACCACGAAACATATCCGTCATATCTGTAACATTACTTGTATTAAATGATTTTAAATTTAGTGTCTTAAGAGATTTACACCCTTCAAACATATATGCCATATCAGTAACATTACTTGTATTAAAATTTGAACCAAAATTTATAGAAGTAAGATGTGTGCATTTCCCAAACAATGCTCGCATATCTGTTACTTTTCCCGTATCAAAAGAACTTAAATCTAATGATATAAGAGCTGGACAATCATAAAAC
>CANDHX010000109.1 GCA_947384645.1 uncultured Mycoplasmatota bacterium
AAAGAGAACTTCATCAGCGGTTTTATAGGAAATGACGACATGGCTGAATACTTGAGAAGACTTCTTTTACAAGTCATCGCTTTACACAGTTATGACGATTTAAAAATAATAGTCCTTACCGATGACGAAAAAGAATATCGTTGGAAGTTCTTAAAATATGTTCCCCATACATTTGAAGACAATAGAACAATGCGATATTTTGGTACCAATACGGATGAATACAAAGAAATCTGTTACAAACTAGAGAAAGTATATGAAAGTCGAAAAGAAGAGAACAAATCGAACGAACAAGATATAGCTTCTTATGATAAAATTTTCTTAATAGTAACTGACTCTTTAAAAAAGGTGCGTTCCTTTGACATCATAGATAGTATCTTAAAAAGTAACAAATACTACGGTTTTAGCATAATAGTTCTAGATAAAAAGATGACTAACTTACCAGATCAATGTGGAACTTTTATAAGCTTAAACGGAGAACTTGGAGAATTAAAATCGAGTAAAAACATAAACGAATCTATTACTTTCCAAGTCGATTTAGATGCCTATATAGATTTCGATGCTTGTATCAAAGCAGTAGCCAATATTCCTATCGAAATAAGCTTGAAGGATGAAAGCCAACTCACTAATCGACTTGACTTTTTAGAGATGTATGACGTCGGAAAAATCGAGCAGTTAAATTCGACTGTAAGATGGAAACACAATAATCCGATACTTACTTTACAAGCTCCCGTAGGGGTTGGTAAAAATGGCGAAAAAATCACTATCGACCTACACGAAAAATACCATGGACCTCACGGACTCATTGCCGGAATGACGGGTAGTGGTAAATCGGAGTTTATAATAACTTATATTCTTTCTATGGCTCTAAACTATCATCCATATGAAGTTCAATTCATCCTAATAGACTACAAAGGTGGTGGTCTTGCTGGAGCTTTTGAAAATAAAACGACTGGGTTAAAACTTCCTCATCTTGTGGGAACGATAACAAACTTAGATGCCAATGAAATCAAAAGAAGTTTAGCATCAATCGACTCCGAACTTAAAAGAAGACAGACGCTATTCAATAAGGCTCGTGAAATAGCGGGTGAAAGTACAATCGACATCTACAAATATCAAAGCCTCTATAGAGAGGGCGTCATCACAGAACCAGTTTCCCATCTTTTCATAATATCAGACGAATTTGCCGAGCTCAAAAATCAAGAACCGGAATTTATGGAACAGCTTATAAGTGCAGCCCGTATAGGGCGTAGCTTAGGAGTACACCTAATTTTAGCGACCCAAAAACCTAGTGGTGTAGTCGACCCTCAAATCTGGAGTAATACACGTTTTAGGGTTTGTATGAGAGTTCAAGATAAATCAGACTCGAACGAAGTAATCAAATGTCCCGATGCAGCTTTCCTAAAACAGACTGGACGTTTCTACTTTCAAGTCGGTTATAACGAAGTATTCCAACTAGGCCAAGCTGCCTATGCAGGAGGTAAATACATTCCAAAAGAAAAAGGTACTAAGTCTTTAGATACTTCGATAGATTTCATAGATAATCTAGGTAACATCTATAAGAAAGTCGAGACAAAAGTAAAAAAAGAAGTTCACGAGACCGCTAACTTGGGAGAAGAACTCCAAAACATCGTCGTTTATCTCGACAAGCTCGCCAAAGAACAGGGCATAAAATGTCGCCCTTTATGGCTAGAAAAAATCCCAGCTGATATAAGAATAGAGGATTTAAAAATAAAATATGGCTATCAAAAAGAAGATTTCAAAATAAATCCTATTATAGGAGAATACGATATTCCTACTCGCCAAGAGCAAAAACTTTTAACGATACCTTTTACCGAAGAAGGAAATGTCTTAGTATATGGAGCAAGTGGAACGGGAAAAGAAAACTTAATCACGACGCTCATATACTCTTCGATGCTTACCTATACCCCTGAAGATGTAAACTACTATATAGTAGATTTCGGCTCGGAAGCTCTAAAAGCTTTCACAGGCTATCCGATAGTAGGTGACATCCTAACGCCAGATGATGATGAAAAAATTAAGAATTTATATAAAATGATAGAATCCGCTATCGAAGAAAGGAAAGCACTATTTTCTTCCTACAATGGGGACTATTATACATATTGCAAGAATAGTGGTAACAAATTGCCAGCTATCATAATCGCTTTAAATAGTTATGAATCTTATCAAGAATCCTATAGTGACTATGACGATAAACTCGTGATTTTAACTCGTGAATGTACGAGATATGGAATATACTTTTTGATAACAGTTAACACTCCTAATGGAATTCGCTTTAAGCTAAAACAGAATTTTTCAGAGACTTTGGTGTTAGAACAAAATAGCGATGAAGACTATACGACGATTTTGGGTAATGTATATAAAAATTATCCAGCTCGCATCTTTGGTCGAGGTATATTTAAAAAAGACGAAGTATACGAGTTTCAAACAGCTTTAGTAGCTGAGAGAAGCGAAATAAATAGATTCGTTAAAAGTAAACTCGAAGAGTTTAAGAGTCTATACCCTATAAAAGCTCCTTCTATTCCTATTTTACCTCAAATAGTATCGTATAACGAAATCTATAGTGAAGTAGGAAAGACCAACGAAATCGTAATCGGTATAAACAAATACGATTTGAGCATCACTAAATTCGACTTCGATAAGCTATATACGACAGTTGTGACATCAGTAGATTTATCGTCACTAGTAGATTTTGTAAATCCACTTATCAACCAACTCTTAATAGCTAAAAATACTAATCTTATAGTAATCAACGCAGAAGACTTCTATATCGACGAAAAATACACTAATAACTACCAATACGTACAAGACAAATTCGACGACATATTTAGAAGCCTATCGCAATTTTTAGAAAAACAGAAGATGTCATACGTCGAAAGCGGATATGATAAATCTATTTTCAAAGATAAAAAGAAAATTTACTGCATCATAATAGGCGTAGAGAACTTTAAAAACAGGTTGTCTCAAGATTTCAAATCGAACTTCGGAAACATATTTAATGATGGAAAAGATTTGGGAGTAATAGACTATATTCTCGTCGACTCGATAGATAAAATTAAGAAAATCGAAACCGAAATGTGGTATAAAAATGCCGTCAATAACAACTATGGTATTTGGATAGGAAACAATATAAACGACCAATTCAGTTTGAAGTTCACACAAAAATTGGATGAAATGAGAATGGACATTCCTAATAACTTCTGCTTCGTCATAAAAAGAGGCAAGGTAGAATACGTAAAATTTGTCGAAAGTTTTGAACTAAAGACTAAAGAGTGATGACTAGTAAATACATTTTTACTAGTTTTTCTAATTCATTTAATATATTCACTTTTTTAATACATTTGTCATAGATTATATTGAAAGAATGAAAGGGTGAATATTATGTCTAACACTAACAATGATAACTGTGGCATAGCTGAAATACTACAAGTAATATTGATATTACAGCAGAATGCTTCCTGCCCTGAAAGTTGTTTAGATTCCTGTGACAAACCAGTTTTAGGATGTGGAACATCTTGTTGTGTATGCAATACTAGACCGATTATGCTATATAGTTGTTGTGCATCAGGCCAAAATCCTATCTCAATGCCTATAAGCAAAGATATCGTAACATGTACAGCACCAACTGATTGCTCAAGCGTATTTAGAATTGAAAAATTGGATGGTAATGCAGCAACGTTTAGAGTTCTTGCTCCTAATACTGATGATACGGGACTCTATCCATACGTAAGTACCAATAGTTTCTTTACTATAAATTTAGATTGCTTATGCAGTATGAGATGTCTAAATGATACTTGCGTAGAATGTCTATAAATGCTAATAAATAAGAAGAATATTTGGCAAAAAGTTCATCATAAGATGGACTTTTTAGTTTACTAAAAATAAAGTGTATGTTAGAATATGAAATCACGAAGGAATTGATATTGTTATGCCAGAAACTCCTAGGTTTTTGAGTATTAAAAGTATAGAATTATTAGACAATAATTTAGGTTACTGTATAAATTATTAGCTTAAATATTGGAAAAGATTTTTAGAATTTTTAGATGAAAAAAAAGAAATGGAAGATAGTACGTTTCTAATTTCTCTACAATATTTTTATGAATTACATATAGAAGGGAAAGCAGCTAGGTATTTGGCTAATAAAGTTTTTAAAAAAACAGATATAAAAAGTTTCGAGCATTCTGTTGCTTTAGATGTTTTCATAAGAGATAGAGGTCCGGGTTTTTGGTCTATATATTATGATTTATATCCCGCTATTCTATATGACAATTATTGTACTGAAAGTAGAAAACCTTTAAGATATTGTAATTTAACTTTGCGAGAAATGGTTCATTTAATAATAAAGGCGATATGGTTTTAGAAAGCATTAGAGAAAAAACGCTTCTAGAATATCCTTTTGATCCACCGGAGTATATAAGACTTACAGATCAATACATTAATGGACTAACCGGTATAATTCCTCTTGATGAAATAAAACTAAATGATATTAAAAATTATTGCGATGGTTATTCTGGTATGTATGAAAAAGCTTATGGTATCAAAAGAAAATATTTTAAAGAATTGATCCTTCCAATATTGCGTGAAGAAATAAAAAGATTTGTCAGATCTGATTATTTAGAAGCTATCAAAAAATTAAGGCAAAGTTTAGATAAATATAGATCGGAAGAGCACACGTCTGAACTCCAGTCAC
>CANDHX010000110.1 GCA_947384645.1 uncultured Mycoplasmatota bacterium
TGTTTTAGTTTGACATCTCTAAATATAAGCAATTTCAATACAAGCAATGTTACAACTATGGCTAATATGTTTCATGGTTGTATCAATCTTGAAATAATCGATGTGAGCTCTTTTGATACTTCTAACGTTACAGACATGGCTAATATGTTTTGTAGATGTTATAAATTAACATCATTGAACGTTTCTAATTTTAATACTAGTAAAGTTACCACTATGCATTACATGTTTAATGCTTGCCAAGTTCTTACTGAACTCGACTTACATAATTTTGATACTAGTAACGTTGTAGATATGGCTTATATGTTTCATTCTTGCAGCAAAATGACCACCTTAGATATATCGAACTTTCATACAAGTAAAGTTACAACTATGAACCATATGTTTTCTTATTGTAATGAACTATTATCATTAGATGTTTCATCTTTTGATACATCTAATGTAACAGATATGACATGGATGTTTACAGAATGTGCTAAAATTAAAACTTTAGACTTAGGCAATTTCAATACAAGCAAAGTCACTACCATGGAACTAATGTTTGATAATTGCTATAAACTAGAAAGTTTAAATGTCTCATCCTTCGATACTTCTAACGTTACAAATATGAAAGCCATGTTTTGCAGATGCTATGAATTAAAAACTTTAGATGTTTCAAATTTCAATACTTCTAATGTAACAAATATGCATGATATGTTTAATGCATGCAAAATTCTTACTGAACTCGACTTACATAATTTTGATACTAGTAATGTTACAGACATGTCAAATATGTTCTTTATGAATTATAAATTAGAAAATCTAAATATTTTGAGTTTCAATACCAGTAAGGTAACCACAATGAAACAAATGTTTTATTTCTGTAATAGTTTAACATCTATAGATGTTTCAAATTTTGATACAGGTAAAGTTACAGATATGGAACAGATGTTCAACATGAGTTATTCTGAAGCTTCTTTAACAAATATTACTTTTTCTTCGAAATTTATAACAAACAATGTAACTAACTTTCATGCAATGTTTGCTGGAAATACAAAGTTATCTTCCTTAGATTTAAGTTCTTTTGATACAACAAAAGCCACAGATGTGTCTTGGTTTTTTGCAGATTGTTGGGCTTTAAGTCAATTAAAATTAGGTAATTTTGTCATTGCTTCAGGTACAACTAGAAATACAATGTTTACTTATGTACCTTCAAGTATAAGAATAACAATCCCTAATGTTTCACTTAAAAATAGTTTAATAGAAGCATCTGACACACCAAAACTTACTGATTCCAATTTCACTATAGTCTAAAAACTATTGTAATATTTTGTCGAAAGAGTACAATTTCGTACTCTTTTTTGTTATCATCAAAAAAAGAAAGTGGGCAAAACAAATTATGGATAAAACAAAAATACACACGCACAATTTTGAAGAAAAAAATCTTTCTCGAATCGATTTCAATTCAAATATAAAAGACATTTACAACTAATTTAGCATTTTTAGTTGACAAGTGCTAATTAAAAGCATATAATTATTTTAGCACTGGCAAATTAAAAGTGCTAAAAGAGGTCTAATATGAACGAAAGACAAAAACTACTACTAAAAGAAATCGTCGAATCTTATATTAAAGATGCTCATCCTGTGGGGTCGAAAGCTCTAGTACAAAAGCTTAAATGCTCTAGTGCAACTATAAGAAATGAAATGAGCGTACTAGAAGATTTAGGTTACTTAGAGAAAACTCATACTTCCTCAGGTAGAATTCCTTCTAAAAAGGGATATAAGTACTATGTCGACAATATCATGAAGCCAAAAGAATTAAATGGCGAAGAGATGTTAAAACTAGAAACAATATTTTCGAATACTAATCTAGTAATCTCAGATGCTATAAAAGAGTGTATGGAAATCATCAGCGAAATCACTAATTATACTAGCATCGTTTTAGGAAAAGATTCCGAGTATAATACATTAAAACAGCTCAATATCATTCCGATAGATGAAAAAAAACTAGTCGTTCTTTTGGTTGTTAGTAATGGGCACGTCGAAAATAAACAGGTGATAGTACCCGATGACGTCGATGTTCGAGAAATCGTAAAAGTTTCGGAAATTATAAATAAACATTTAATTGGGACTCCGATTAAAGAAGTCTCATCTAAAATGGAATTCGAAATTAAACCACGAATTCAAACCTTAATAAAAGAATACGAAAGTGTCTATGCGATGTTCCAAAACGTCTTTAACGATTTTGCCGAAAAGAACTCTAGTGTCTTCTACGGTGGCCGAACTAATATGTTAAAACAGCCAGAATTCGACGAAGTAGATAAAGTCAAAAACATAATGGAAAAACTGGAAGACTACGAAATAGTCAAAAAAATCGAATCGAACGAAGACGGAGTAAACATCTATATAGGAGAAGAAAACGAATTCGATAAAGATGTCACAGTAGTCAAGACTAGTTATAAGGCTCATGGAGAAGAAGGAACGATTGCAATAATAGGCCCAACTAGAATGGAATACGATAAAGTAGTAACACTTCTAGAATTTTTAAAAAGCCAGATAGAAAGGTAAACGCCATGCAAGAAAAAGAAAAAGAAAACGAAAAAACAAAGACGATAGAAAAAGAAAAAAATCACATAAAGAAAGATAAAAAAGTTAATAAAGAAATAGAAGACTTGAAAGCCCAAGTTGCCGAACTTACAGATAGATGTGCAAGAGCTCAAGCCGAAGTCATAAACTTTAAAAGAAGAAAAGAAGAAGAGACTTCATTAAGACTTAAGTACTGCAATGAAGATTTGCTAATGAAATTTGTCCAAGTATGTGACAACTTCGAACGAGCTATAAAAATGGATGATAACGATCTAAGCGATGAAGTCAGTAAGTTTTTAGAAGGTTTCAAAATGATGTATACAAATATGAGAGAAATTTTAAAATCTAATGAAGTTGTCGAAATAGATTGTGAAGGACGAGAATTCGATGCAACACTGATGGAGGCAATTTTAGTCGAACACGATAAAAATAAACCGAGTCGTGTAGTAATTGAAGTCTTACAAAAAGGCTATATGTATAAAGATAAAGTATTGAGACCAGCTATGGTCAAAATAAATGATTAATAAAGGAAAGGTGAATAAATTATGAGTAAAATAATAGGAATAGACTTAGGTACAACAAATTCATGTGTATCTGTATTAGAAGGCGGAGAGCCTCATGTAATAGTAAATCTAGAAGGTGCAAGAACAACTCCTTCTGTAGTGCTAATCAAAAATGGAGAAGAGACAGTAGGAGAGGTAGCTAAACGTGGTGCTATATCGAATCCTAATAACACTATCTATTCTATAAAAAGAAAGATGGGAACAAAAGAAAAAGTGACAGTAGATGGAAAATCTTACACTCCTGAAGAGATAAGTGCAAAAATTTTGATGAAATTAAAAAGCGATGCAGAAAGTTATTTGGGAGAAAAAGTTACTAAAGCAGTTATAACAGTTCCAGCATACTTTAACGATTCTCAAAGACAAGCTACTAAAAACGCCGGTAAAATCGCTGGCCTAGAAGTAGAACGTATCATAAACGAACCAACTGCAGCTGCACTTGCTTATGGAATAGACAAACAAGATAAGACTCAAACGATTCTTGTCTACGACTTAGGTGGTGGAACATTCGACGTTTCTATTCTCGAATTAGGAGACGGCGTATTCGAAGTTAAATCTACTAGTGGTAACAACAACTTAGGTGGTGACGACTTCGACCAAGCGATAATCGATTACTTAGTAGATACTTTCAAAAAAGAAAATGGAGTCGATTTATCGAAAGACAAAATGGCTATGCAAAGACTTAAAGATGCAGCTGAAAAAGCTAAAAAAGACTTGTCTGGTATGACTAGTGCTCACATAAGCTTACCATTCATTAGCCAAGGAGAAGATGGCCCATTGCACTTAGAGCTAGATATGACACGTGCTAAATTTGAAAGTCTATGCCACGACTTATTCGAATCTACTCGTGAACCAGTTAGAAAAGCTCTTAAAGATGCTAAAATATCTAATAAGGATATCGACCAAGTCGTCTTAGTTGGTGGTTCTACACGTATTCCATATATTCAAGACTTAGTTAAAGACGAATTAGGAAAAGAGCCTAACAAGAGCGTCAACCCAGATGAAGTAGTTGCCATGGGTGCTGCAATTCAAGGTGGAGTATTAACTGGAGAAGTTGACGATTTAGTACTACTTGACGTAACTCCATTATCACTTGGAATCGAAACTATGGGTAACGTTATGACAGTTTTGATTCCTAGAAATACTACAATTCCAGCAAGTAAGTCTCAAGTATTCTCAACTGCTGTCGATAATCAGCCAGCCGTCGATATTCACGTATTACAAGGTGAACGTCCAATGGCAAGCGATAACAAAACTTTGGGAAATTTCCAATTGGGCAATATCTTACCTGCTCGTCGTGGTGTACCACAAATCGAGGTAACTTTCGACATCGACGCTAACGGTATAGTAAACGTCAAAGCTAAAGACTTAGGTACTAATAAAGAACAATCGATTACGATTACTTCTAACACAAACCTAACCGATGAAGAAGTCGAAAAGATGATGAGAGAAGCAGAAGCCAATAAAGCCGAAGACGAAAAGCGTAAAGAAGCCGCTGAAGCTAAAAATGAGGCTGATCAAGTGGTATTCCAAGCTGAAAGATCTATCGAAGACTTAAAAGATAAAATA
>CANDHX010000111.1 GCA_947384645.1 uncultured Mycoplasmatota bacterium
CGCTCTTCCGATCTTATATAACATCTCAAAAAGTTCCTTCAAGAAATCCACCACCTTGTATAATTAAATTATACTATAATTTTATCTCTTTCAGCAAGCAAAGAAAAAAGAAGACATTTAACTTCCTTTCGCTTACATCTTTTCTTTAACGATTAGTTGACCTTCCAAAAGATACACTATGTTGTTTTCATCCAAGAGTTTACTCCTAGAAACGTCTAGTACATTTGCAACACTATCTAAAGTATCTCCAGCCTTTGTAACATAATAGCTGTAATTAGCTTTCGGTATCAAAATGACTTGGTCTGGATATATATAATCGGTATAATTTAGACCATTTAAACTCGCTAATAACTCCGGATTGATATTATATCTGCGAGCTATACCGTAAATGCTATCTCCTTTTTTAACCGTATAATACTCGAAATATTTCTTTGAAGTCTCAGGTACTATTATTTCATCTCCTGCTCGTAAATCGAATTCACTTATATTGTTTATTCTTTTCAATTCCTCGATAGAAGACCCAAACATAGAAGCTATGCTATCGATAGTATCGCCCAAAGAAACTCTATAAACGTTATACATTTTTAACCACTCCTAGTAATAGAGTATGCTAACCGATTATAAACGTTAATAGATGAATATCGAATTGATATTATTAAAATTCCATTCGGAATATTCAGCTAAGAGCTGTTCTCCATAAAGAGTCGAATAACTATACAGTTTATCTTTAACTAAGTAAAAAGCTTTATTCCCACTCATCGTGATAAATTTTGTGATTTCTTTATCGCTTACAAGCATACTCTTTTTAGAATCGATTAACTGTAAATAGAGTTTATCGTTTTCTATTGAATAATTGAAAGCTTTCTCATTGTTGAAATAATAATTTTCGCTCACTAGTTTTGTAAGGCTCACCTTTTCCCAGTCGTTATTCCAAACGATACCCTCATCATCAATACTAACTAATTCCATTTTCTTACGTTTTGGGTATAGAGAAAATTCTTTTCTATTCTTCCTATCGACTAAATACAATTTTTCGTCATACACACCTAAGTAATAGAAGTTTCGGCTTATCTCCTCATCTAGTTTCCAAGAAGTTAACTTCCCCTTCTCCATATCGATGATATAAAAGCTCGAGAAAACATAATCTTCATCGTAATTTGGAGTTAATACATACTTGCCAACTTGAATAGAGTGATTGTTATAATAAGACTCGTTCTCTAAAAAATGTATCTCCTTTTCGCCCTTCTCGTCGACATATATATATCCCTTGTTATCCCAAACCAAGAATTTCATATCTAAAGGCCTCAAAAATTTTGCATTGTCGTGTTTGCTCTCGATTAACTCGAGTTCGTCTCTTTTATAAAAATCGTCATCTTTAATAGAAGTCAAATCGTAATCTATTAGACCTTCACCGTTTTTACATTGTGGATAAGTAGAAAGTTTTCCACTTTTAAATAAAATGCACTTTTCTCCCTTTTCCTCATCTTCTAAAACTTTGACATCATCGATTAATTTTTTGCCCATATATTTACTAAGAGTCACGATTTCATATTTAGTTCCGTCTTGTTTTAAAGAAAACTTGTAATAGTTATTTTTTTTGTCGAACGTTTCTGTAATTTCATAATCCGATACTTTATAAGATTTTTCATAGCTTTTTGGTCTAGTAAATAAAAATATTGTCAAAACGAATAAGAGACATACGACTAAAGCACTAATCATGAATTTATACTTTTTCTTCATACTTCACCTCATAATAATAAAAAGCGAACCTATATAGACTCGCTTTTGCCATATTTTTTCTTTGCTTCCATCATGAAAGATGTCACCTGTGTCTCTATCTCGGGTAAAGCTTTTTTATCTATATTCGATAGCTCGATTAACTCTTTAACGGTATCAATCGTGATACCTCCCCAAAATAGACCGGATACGACCTGCATATCGTTATACATATCTGGAGTAACAGAGGAAAGAAAATACCCAAACAAAACTCGCTTTTGTCCGATTAGTAATCTTTCATTAGTTATAGCCACGACACAAGTCTCAAAGAAATCCAAAGGTTTTACATTCTTTTGAGCAGCAAAAGCATAGTTAACCACTTCACCGGGATTTAAGTGCATTTCTATAATCTTAGCGTGTTTTTTTAACCGATGATGAGTAATAGTTTTCGGATACTTCTTTTTGAAACTCATGACTTGGTTGTATACTGACTCCATAAATATACTCCTTCTTACTTCTCGTCTTCTTTAATCATTCCGACAGTTTTTAGCTTAGTTATAAGTTTTTCTTTATTAGCATAACCGTCTATACAGTCTATAACTTTTCCATTTTTAGTGAATAATGTCAAAGGTGTTCCAAAACCGGTTTGTAATGGTACGTCTTTTTCTGTATCGTTACAGCTTGCTGGTATCGTTAAACCGGAATCCATTATTTTATCGTATTCAGTCTTATCATAAGAACTAGAATCGAAATAATATATGTCATCGAGGTTATATTCATCAGCAACATTGTTATAGACGACCTTAAACTGATTGCAGTAAAAACATGTATCTCTTCCAAAGACAGCCATTGTAACTGTATTTTTACGTTTAACTAATTTACTATATTCTTTGGCATCCTCAGCTACTTTAAATTTTTGCATATCCTTTGGTATGCCATTTGCACTAAATGCTGAAACGTAATCTGATAGTACAGAATCGGATACTGGACCTAGGATAGTTTTTAAAAGTTCGTTGTTCGCTATTAACAGATAAGCTATTTTTTCAGTAGACTTCTCACTTCCAAATATAGCTGTTTTCTGAGTATCGTCTAAGACATCATAATCCATATAAGCCATTTCTAGAGGTATTTCTTCTGTAGTACCTACTAAGTTATAACTGCCGACGATTTCTTTAACGGCTTCTCGAGCCTCCTCGATGTCTTCGCTACTAGAAGGTGCTACGTATACTAATTTAAAACCGTAACTCCCAGTACTAGAAATTACATCTCCTAACTCTGGATAAGTAATCGTCTTCATTTTACCATTTACGAATATATTGGTAAGTATTGGGACAGCCATGACCAAGATGACACAAACTGCAATAATACCAGGTACTATATTCTTTTTCATAACCATATCTCCCTCCTAACTTTAATTTTACATACTTTTAACTAATAAATCAATTTATTTTTGTAAATTTCAAGAATATTTCAGATATTTAAAGAACTAAATCTCCTATTCCTTAATAGATTTTTTAGTTCTCTTTTTAAAAAATAATTCATTGAAACAGACGAACGATAGAAAAAGAAAAAGAGCGATGAGAAATATTATTCCATTTCCTTTAAAGACGACCTTATATGAATCTTTTGGATTGATAAAGACTGTTATGTTAGAGTTTACTGGGTGGTTTTGACCCAACCAAACTTTGGTTTCGTATTTTTGCTCTTCATATACATATTCGATTTTATAGCTTTTTTCTTCTTCGTTCACTAGTTCTATAATCCGAGCTGAGCTGACATATTATCATAATTCGATATTTTGTATTCTTGTACACTCCACATGGAAAGACAAAATATTACTAAAAGAAATATCGCTAAAAACACAAATACCCTCAATCGATATAAAAATGCTAAAAATTTCTTTAAATAATCGACTATTTCAAAATTACATCGTACATATATTAATTTTCTTTATATCTTTCAAAAACGTCTTTATTTTGTTTTAATGCTTCTTCATCCCAAATAGTTATATTTAATTCTTTTGCTTTATCGTACTTGCTTCCTGGAGATTCTCCCACTATCACGACATCGGTTTTTTTGGAAACGCTTTCTTGAACTTTTCCACCAAAAGACTCGATAATTGCTTTTAATTCATCCCTAGAGTACTTTTCTATTGTCCCGGTAATAACGAATTTTTTATTTGTAAATCTCTCGTCGTCTTTTAAAACTGTTCCCTCATATTTCATGTTGACGCCAAGACTTTTTAAGTGTTCGATGAGTTTTAAATTGTCTTGATCTAAAAAATATGAACAGACGCTTTGTGCTAAAATCGGTCCTATGTCGTTTATCGCTTTTAATTCGTCAAAATTCGCCTTAGCCAATTCATCCATAGAGCCATACTTTTTAGCTAATATTTTCGCATTTCTCTCGCCAATTCCCTTTATTCCAAGGGCAAAGATTACTCGTTCCAAACTGCAACTTTTAGAATTTTCGATACTCTCTAAAAGCTTATCTACACTTTTATTTCCGAAACCCTCTAACTCAGTGAGTTCGTTTCTTTTCTCATCTAAGTGATAAATGCTTGCAAAATCGGTTAGTATTCCCATATTATAAAAATCTTCTATAATGCGTTCTCCTAAACCTAAGATGTTCATAGCTTTTCTATCTACGAAATGGATTAGAGACTCTATATTTCTAGCTGGACACTTTTCATTTGGGCATAATAAATCGACTCCACTAATAGATTTCACGAGTTTAACTCCACATATAGGACACTCTTCGATTGCTTCGATTTTTACTGTATCGCATCTTCTTTCGGGTACCATTCTGACGACTTCTGGAATGACATCTCCCGCTTTTCTAACGACTACTATATCGCCTTTCTCGAGGTCTCTTTCTCTAATGAAATCCATATTGTGTAAAGTAGCTCTTCTAACTGTACTACCCATAATCCTAATGGGTTCCAAAACGGCATTGG
>CANDHX010000112.1 GCA_947384645.1 uncultured Mycoplasmatota bacterium
GTCCTTGTTCGTTTACTACTAAATCGACTATTTTTCCTATTTTTTTGCCATCTTTTGTGTTTACTATATCTTTCATTTGTAAATCGCTCATCCGCATAAGACCACCTATATAATTATATTTGATTTTATTTTATTTACTCCATCAGTTTTCTCATACTTTTAATAGCACTCGTCTCTATTCGGGAAATCTGTGCTTGACTAACGCCTAAATCTTCGGCTATTTCGCTTTGAGTTTTGCCTATTATATAGCGTGAAATCAGAATTTCTCTTTCTCTTTTTTTAATTTTTAATAAGGCTTCATTCATCGCTAAAATCATGTCTTTGTCGCTGTTATTTTTTTTGGTATCACTTATTTGGTCTAGCAAGTAAATCGTATCTCCTCCGTCGTTATAAATAGGTTCAAAAATGCTCATCGGTTCTTGAAGAGATTCTAGGGCATCTCGGATTTCGTATTCTTCGATTCCCAGTTCTCTAGCAATCGTTTTGTGGTTTGGTTCGACTCCATAAATGTTTGAATATTCTTCTTTAAATTTTAATATTTTATATGCTGTATCTCTTATGCTTCTTGCAATTCTAACGCTCGTGTTACTTCTTACTAGGCGTTTGACTTCTCCTAGGATAAGTGGCACAGCATAGGTTGAGAACATTACACCATACGACGTATCGAAGTTTTCGACCGCTTTTATTAAACCTACACAGCCAACTTGGAATAAGTCGTTCATATCTAAATTTTTGTTTCGGAATTTGGAAATTAAACTCAGAACCAATTTCAAGTTTCCGTTTACTATTTCTTCTTTAGCTTCCATATCGCCATTTTTGAATTTTGTAAAAAGTTCACTCATCTCATCGTTCGATAGAACACGCAGTTTATTCGTGTCGATTCCCGCTATATCTACTTTAAATTTGCTCATCAAAAAAGCCCCCTTCGACTTATGTTTTGGGAACTTTTAAAAGGTATTATTCAATAATAGTCAGAAATTCATGATCGATTTGAGTTTTTTGATGACTTTTTTTTCTATTCTGGATATATATGATTGGCTAATTCCTAACATATCAGCGACTTCTTTTTGGGTATATTCTTCGGTATTGTTTAAGCCATATCTCAAAGTCATTATTTCTTTATCACGTGCTGGCAAGTCTTCTAAGCATTCTTGCAGTTTAATTTTCGAAAGTTTGTTTTCTATTTCTTCGTGGACGACGTCGTTTTCTGTACCCATGATATCTTCTAGATGCAATTCATTTCCTTCAGAGTCATAGTTTAAGGCGTCTTCAAATGACACTTCCCCTTTCCTATTTTTATTTTTTCTTATATACATCAATATTTCGTTCGTGATACAGCGTGATGCATAGGTAGCAAGTTTGATATTTTTGTCAATTTTATAAGTCATTATTCCTTTGATGAGTCCTAAAGAACCAATCGAAACTAAGTCTTCTAAGTCGTAACCTGTGCTATCGAACTTTTTAGCCAAGAAGACTACTAGTCGTAAGTTGTGTTCTATAAGGATATTTCTCGCTTCCATATCGCCATTTTGGCACCGTTTTAGGTATTCTAGTTCGGCATCTTTATCCAGAGGAGGCGGTAAAGCATCGGTACTTCCCACAAAGAAACAGTCACTGTATTTTCTTTTTAAAAATTCTATTATTTTTTTAAATATCATAAATTCTCCATTCTAGCATTTAATAAAGTATTACAGCCTTCTATGTTGAACTTGACCTCCGATAGTCCTATTAGTAGGTCTTTATATTCTTTTTCATCTATTATGACTTTATCAGGGGTAAAACAGTACAGTAATCCGTGGTGGTTTAGCGAATTATATGGTATAGGAGTGAGCTTAAGTTTGTGATAAAGTATGTATTCTTTTTCTATTAAAATGATTATTTTGCCATTAATCGGACTAGTAAGCGAGTTTCCACTATCTAAGTATCCGACTCCTTCAAAGGTATGTCCGTCGTATAATACTTTTAATTTATGTCTGTTGTTATAGTCATGTTTGAATTTTTTGGTAAGCCTATAGTAGGCTATAAGGACGATTGGACTTAATACGATGATTAGAAGGTATTTTAGACCGATTTCGTTATCTATTTGGAATTCGTTATATAGATAATAGATGAAGCCACCTAAAATTATACCTGTAAGGTATAGATATACAGTATTATAGAATGTATATTTGATGTCTTTATAGGAAAATGCTCCTAAACACATGACTATACTCAGCATTATTTTAAATAAGAATTCTACGAAGCCATCAAAAGAGAAAAAGAGCGTAATTAGGCTAAACTCTCCCAAAAGAGCTCCGAGAGCTATTCTTCTAGTCGGTACGTTTCTTTTTAAGAGTAAATCGACTGTTTCTAGTAATGAGAAGTCGAAAGCAAAATTTATGAAAATTATGAGATCGAGATAGATTACCATATAGTATCACCACTTACAGTATAAAAAAAAGACACCATTTTTTGTGTCATTTTATGTCAACGAGATCTACTTTTTTTTGTTTTAGAGCCGTCGACTTTTCTTTCCAATTTATTAAATCTGTCCAGATAGCTTTCAATTTCGATTTCTTCTAAGAAGTCGACATATTCTCTTAGGAATATACTTCTTAAAACTTCTATTTTAGGTAGTAGGGCTTCTCTTCTCGTATCGTCGTCATCATCTTCGTAAAATTTGTAGAGGTTTATTAGACCCTTTAAGGAATTGTTGAGTTTTTTTATTAGAACATATTTAATCAAACTAGGCTCATATAGAGTTATAGTTATTTTTTTATCGAATGTATAACCTTTTTTAAAGGTTATTTTTTTATCTGTTTTAAAAGTTTTGTCTTTTTTATATATAGAATAGTACATATTATCACTCCATTAAGTCGGGTCTTTTTTCTCTGGTATTTTTTTCTCTCATTTCACGTCGCCATGCATCAATTTTGGCGTGGTCTCCACTTATTAGTACATCTGGTACATTCATACCTCTATAAGTAGCTGGTTTTGTATAAGCCGGGTAATCTAGCATATTTTCTTCAAAAGTCTCTTCTGTTAGACTCTCTTCATTTATAACTCTAGGGATAAGCCTTGTAATGGCATCTGTTATAGCCATAGCAGGGATTTCTCCTCCTGTTAGGATGAAGTCTCCAATAGAGACTAATTCATCAGCTGTCATTTTGATTCTTTCGTCAAAGCCTTCATAGTGACCACATATGATGATTAAGTGTTTGTATTTTTTATATCTTTTCGCCATGCTTTGGTCAAATTTCTTACCACTTGGGTCCATTATGATGACGTGCGAGTCTTCTTTTTTAATTTTATCTAGGCATTCATAAATCGGTTCACATCTTAAAAGCATGCCAGGACCACCACCATAGATAGTGTCGTCTACTTGTCCATTTTTTAAAGGAGTATAATCTCTAAAGTTAATTATTTCGATTTCTACTAAACCTTTTTCGATTGCTCGTTTGATAATAGATTCGTTTAAGAAGCCTTTAAACATGTTAGGAAATAGCGTTAGGATATCAATCTTCATAATATCAGTCCTTCTATGTTATCTACTGTGATTTCTCTTTTATCTAAGTCGACACTCTTTATAAACTCATCTATTAGGGGTATCATATATTTTTGTTTGAAATCTATTAGAAGTATTTTATAGGCTGAATTATCTCTCACTTCTTTTACTTTGCCATAGTTTTTTCCTTTATATATGATATTTAAGTCTATGAGGTCATCTAAAATAAAATCATCTTTTTTTAAGTGCAAGTCTTCTTTTTTGAAATAGACATCATAGCCTTTATATTTAAGGACTAGATTTATGTCTTTTAAATTGTCTATTGTAACGAGATAAAATCCTTTATAAAACTTGGAATTGGTTATGATGTGAGGTTCTTCGTTTAGATAAATAGTATTTTCTTTTTTGAAGACATCATCTGGTCTTTCAAATCGATTTTTGATTTTTAAATCTCCTCTTAATCCATGAACACCTTGAACATATCCTATATAGATTTTTTCCATAAAATCACTTCTTCTTAAAATCGATTATATCATATAGATAAGCATGTTTTCAACTTTAGCAAAAATAAAAGTTTTTCAAATTTCAATAATTTTAAAGAGCGTTTTGTGCGAGCTTTGCTATATAACCAAACAGTTATATATTCACATATAACTAAACAGTTATATGTAAAATTGTATTGGTGATTATATGCATGTAGAAGTTAATATTAGCAGGATAAAAGAATTGAGAGAAGATAGAGATTTGTTGCAAAAAGAAGTAGCAGAAGCTTTAGGGATATCACAAATAGTCTATTCGAGATATGAAACGGGCATTAGACTTATGCCTTTGGATAAATTAGCAACACTAGCCGATTATTATGAGGTTTCGATAGACTATATTTTAGGAAGAACCGATGAGCGAATGCCATATCCAAAAAGTATTCTTTTAAATAGCAATAGAAATAGGTGATTAAAACCTGTTTTTATTTGCAAAAAACACCACCAAATACGCATATTGTAAGTAATTTTTAATACTTGTTTTAAAGATGTGATACATTCATCTAGGTGGTGGAGGATAATGAATAGGATAAGAGAGTTGAGGGAAGATAGAGATATTCGTCAAAGAGAAATATGCAAAGTTTTAAATATTTCTCAGCAACAATATTCTCGTTATGAAAGTGGATTAAGTCAAATGACTTATGA